>QHUF01000066.1 GCA_003221075.1 Gemmatimonadota bacterium | reverse complement strand
GCGCAGGCTCGAGCCAGATAATTCGGACGAAGGTGCCAGCGTGCAGGAAGAGGTCCAGGAATCGTGCGACCGAGAGAGCCGCCCCCAGGTACGGGAGGCCCTGGGAGTCTGCGTCCGTATAGGGGAGCAAATGCAGTTCGATCGTTCGCAGCGTGGCGGGCACGCCGCTCAATCGACTGCGCCGCGCGAGGACGTCAAGGAAAACCGCGCGAAACGTCATAACGGACGGTCGGACTGTCCTACTGCACCGCGGGGTTTTTCGTACTCGAACAATTCCCCTGGAGTCACGCGCAATGCGGCACAGAGCCGTTCGAGCGTATCGGCGTGGATCAGCCGAAAGCGCCCATTCGGGCGAGTCAGGCGATAGATCGTGTTCAAACTGAGCCCCGTGTACCTCGACAATGCGTACCCTGTGAGGTCACGCTCCTGGACGATCTGACGTAACCGCAACCGCACCAATCCCTTACGACGCATCCGCACTTTCCGGCCCCGATACTTAGCCATTTTCGTGCTCCTTGCGTCCATCACACGTGAGTCGGATACGGCATCACAACGCGGTAACGTATAACACATATCTTTGTATGACACAGAAAGCGATCATACTGTATCGATTCTCGACACCGTCGTAATACACGACGGACCCGGCAAACTGCTAGGGAAGCTTCCAGAAGCCCTACATGTCAATGCGTTGTCATAGCGTGAGATAGCTTCGCGCGTTGGTATGGCAAGGCCCTTGCAAGCCAGGGAATCCCTTGCTCGTCCCAGGAGAGGCTGTGAGCAATCGCAGGGGCTTCACATTCATCGAGATGATGATGGTTCTGGTGGTCGCGGGCCTCGTGTACGCGATTGTCATCAAGCCGGTGCGTGGTGCGTTTGTTGCCGCTTCACGGCGCGCTGCCACCCGCGAGGTAACGTCGTATCTGTTCCGCGCTCGCACGATCGGCATTCAACAGAGTCGCCGCGCCTGGTTGGTGCGCAGCGGCGACGCGCTCAAGATCATCGTGGACTCCTCCGGCACCAAGGTGCAGGTGGGGACCATCATCGATATGAATGCCCGATATGGCGCTACGTTGACCGCAACGCCAAAGGACAGCATCGAATTCGACCCGCGCGGGTTCGTCGTCCTGCCGGCGTCCACGCCCAAGCTCATTGTCGCTCAGACTGGCGGTGGCGTCGACACGCTGTGCGTGACCGGGTTGGGTCGTATTGCGGTGCAGGGATGCTGACGATGACCATTCGCCTGCTTACCGCTCTGCGGCGCGCATTCCGGCGGGTCAACGCCTCACGCCGGGGCTACACGATCGTCGAACTGATCGTCGCGATCATGATCTTCACCATCGGCTTGCTGGCGATGGCGGGGACTGCTTCGCTGATCATGATGACGATTGCGGGATCCCGGACACGTACCGTCGGGGCGGCCGTTGCCGAATCGCGCTTCGAACAGCTCCGCGCGCAAAACTGCGCGGCGCACGCGGCCGGCAGCGCGGTCACGCGCGGCGTCCGTGAAGACTGGAGCGTCATGCCGATGGCCCGCGCCGACGACGTCACTGTCGTGATTACCATGCTGACCAACCATCGAACGACGACCCAGGCATTCCGGAGCTATCTACCATGCTGACCCTACGGCGGAGTCGCGCGGGCTTCACGCTCGTCGAAATCCTTGTGGTCCTGGTGCTCATGGGGATCTTCGCGGCGGCCATGGTGAAGCTCCTGCTGCGGCAGCAGCGCTTTTACAACAGCACGAACGAGCTGATCCAGACCCGGCAGCAGATTCGCCAGGCGGCCTTCATGCTGCCGTCAGATCTCCGCGGCGTTTCGCGGCTGGGCGGCGATATCGCCGTGATGACGGACTCCTCGATCGAGATCCGATCCGTCTTCGGCACCTCCGTGGTGTGCATGGTGAACGCGGCCGGCGCCTGGATCTCGACCGTCCCGGTCCAGTCCGCGAAGGGATCCGCGATGACCAATTGGAAGCTCGCACCAGCGGTGAACGACTCGGTAGCGATCTACGATGACGGCGCCAGCATGGGAGTGCTGGACGATTCGTGGCGGTTGTCGCGCATCACGGCTGTCTCGCTCGTGACGGGCGATAACGTCACCGGCTGCCCCAGCTCGTCCAAGCTCGTGCAGCTCGCCGATCTGACAGCCAGCAACCCGAGCTACCATCTCACGCTGACGCCGGCACCGGCGGCCACCACGCTCCAGGGGGCATCGATCCGGTTTTACCGGCGCGTGCATTACAGCCTCTGGAAGTGGCCGACCGACGGCAAATGGTATCTCGCGTTCTATGACTGCGTGTTCAATCGCGTGCCCGTCTGTACCACGCCGCAGCCGATCGCCGGTCCGCTCCGCCCGTACGCGTCTCCCGGCACGACGAGCGGCCTGGAGTTCACCTACTACGACTCCACGGGCGCCGTCACCGCGACCAAAACACTGGTAGCGCGGGTCAGCGTCGTCGTCCGTGGGCAGGGCCAGACCAACATCAATCTCACCGGCGAGGCCGCGATCCCGCTGCGCGATTCGATGCGCGTCGAGGTCGGCCTGCGCAACCGCAATTGAACACCCAGGGAATGAGGCTAGACATGAAGCGGACTCTCGCGTCGGAACGGGGTGTGGCGATGCTCGCCGCATTGGGAGCCATCATCCTGATCGGCATCATCATGGCGGGCGTGCTGTTTTCCGTGACTCAGGACTCCCGCATCAGCGACAACTCGATGCGGCAGTCTCGCGCCACCTCGACCGCCGAGCTCGGTCTCAACCGGATTTCGGTGGATTGGAACCTGGCTGACAACCAGCGGCTCAAGACCGGCGACACGCTCCGGAAGGCGTTCACCGCGTCCGGCGGCGGCATCGTCAACGTCATGGTGACCCGGTTACCCGGCCCCTACTTCTGGGCGGTTGCCGAGGGCATGTCTGGCACGACGCGCAGCTCGTTCGTCGCCCGCAGGCGATATGGTGTATTGCTTCGCCTCGATACGCCGCAGATGAATTTCCTGGGCGCCGTCACCACCCAGGGCACAACGACCATCAACGGCAACGTCTCAGTCAACGGGAATGACGCGGCGCCCGCCGGTTGGACGAGCTGCACGCCCGGGGCGAACGTCCCCGGTGCGGCGATTTCCCCGACCACGACCGCCACGGTCAACGGCAGTGTCACGATCAACGGCAACCCGCCGGTGTCGACGACACCGGCCGCGGCCGATACGAATACCTACTTCAACTACGGCAGCACGAGCTACTGGGCGCTGGCGAATTCCGCGAATCTGGTCTATCCGGATGGCACGCAGTTGACCGGCGTTCTTCCAATCGCGGCCGGTGCGGTGTGCGTCGGGAGCCTGATCCCAGCCAACTGGGGCGAGCCGACCCCCGCAATACCGGCCAGTCCGTGTGAGACCTACTTCCCGATCATCCACGTGCTGGGCGATCTCAAGGTCACGACGGGACGCGGTCAGGGAATCCTGCTCGTCGATGGGGACATGACCGTGGCTGGTAACTTCAGTTTCACGGGAGCGGTCGTCGTCCGCGGCGGACTCAAGATGTCGGGCACCGGGAACAAGATTGTCGGTGCCGTGATGTCAGCGAGTGTCTCGGTAGACGACAACGTCTCCCTCGCTGGTAATACGTCGATCCAGTACTCCTCGTGCGCCTTGCTGGCCGCCCTTTCGGCGAATGCCTACCCGAAACCGGCCAGGCAACGGGGTTGGGTGGACGTCTTCTAGCTGATCGGGAGAGTACTGAACCGGGGTTAGATGATCACGCTTCACGTCGCACGTCGGCACGATACCAAAGTCGTGCCGACGTGCAGTCGTGAGACGTATAACGTGGTCACTGCACCGCGTTCACCATGTCGAAGATCGGCAGGTACATGGCCACGACCATGCCGCCGACGATCACACCCAGCACCACGATCATGATCGGCTCGAGCAGCGACAGCAGCGCGCTCACGGCCGCGTCGACTTCGTCGTCGTAGAAGTCCGCGATCTTGGTGAGCATTTCGTCCAGGCCGCCGGTCTGCTCGCCCACCGCGATCATCGAAATCACCATGGGCGGAAAGACCTTCGATTTCTGGAGCGGCGCCGCGATCGTTTCACCACCGGCAATCGACGCGCGCGATTCCATCACGGCGTTGTGGATCACCATGTTGCCGGCGGTGCGGGCGGTGATCTCGAGCCCGTCGAGAATCGACACGCCCGAAGAAATCAGCGTGCCGAGCGTGCGGGTGAAGCGCGAGACGGCGGACTTGCGCAGCAGGTCGCCGAGCACCGGCAGGCTGAGCATGAGTCTGTCGATCTGCAGCTTGCCGGGCGTCGTCTTGTAATAACGCTGGGTGGCAACGAACGCGAAGACTCCGGCGCCGATGATCGCCCACCAGAAATTCTTGAGGACGTTGCTCGCGCCGATCACGATGCGGGTCGGCAGCGGCAGCGCGAGGTTCACCGATGCGAACATGCTTTGGAACGTGGGGATCACGAAAATCAGCAGTGTCGCGATCGCGATTCCCGCGACCGAGAAGATCACCGCCGGGTAGATCATCGCGCCCTTCACCTTGCGCACGATGGAGTCGTTCTTTTCGAGGAAGACGGCGAGGCGCAGGAGAATCGTGTCGAGAATACCGCCCGCTTCACCCGCGGCCACCATGTTTACGTACAGATCGGTGAAGGCCTTGGGGTGCTTGCGCAGCGCGTCGGCCAGCGTGTGGCCGCTT
>QHUF01000065.1 GCA_003221075.1 Gemmatimonadota bacterium | reverse complement strand
GAAGGCCAGCGCGCCGCCGTCGAGACGATTCTGTCGCGCGCCGCGCAGGTCCTCGGCGTGTTGACGAACGAGCTGGGCGTGGCGGTAATGCCGACGATCGACGAAGCAGTCCTCGATCGCCTCGATCTGCTGCAGGTCTCCACGGAACGACTGCTGCTGGTGCTCGCGCTGCGCAGCGGCGCGGTGCGCACGATCTTCGTGGAAGTCCCGGCAGAGCTGGCTCCCGACGCGGTGCAGAAAGTGACTGTGGTCCTCAACGAGCGCCTCGCCGGACTGACGCTCAAAGAGATCCGCGCGACGCTCGCCAACCGGCTGCGCGACGCGAGCACCTCGGAGCCGGGGTCGTCCGAGCTGCTGAACATCTTCGTCCAGGAAGCGGAAGGCCTCTTCGACGTTCCGATCGCGCCCTCCGCGACCGCGCCGGTGCACCTCGGCAGCACGCAGCTCCTCGCAGGGCAGCCCGAATTCTCGACGCGCCAGCAGCTGCAGGGCCTGCTCGAGGTGACGGAGCGGCGCGACCTGCTGCGCGATGCGCTGACCGCGCGCGGCGGCGAAGGACTCACGATCACGATCGGTCAGGAGCACGCCGACGCGCGGCTCTCGACCTTCACGCTTGTCACCTCGACGTATCGCTTCGGGCCGCTGACGGGCATCATCGGCGTGATGGGGCCGACCCGCATGCCGTACGACAAGATCGCCGCGCTCGTCAATCACACGTCGCGGCTCGTGGGGGAGTTGCTCGAATAGCATGAAGCAGGATTTCTACGTCGTCCTCGGCGTGCAGCGGGATGCGAGCGAAGCGGACATCAAGAAGGCGTACCGCAAGCTCGCGATGGAGTGCCACCCCGACCGCAACAACGGCGACAAATCGGCCGAAGAGAAATTCAAGCTCGTCACCGAAGCATACGAGGTGCTGCGAGATCCGGAGAAGCGCGCGGCCTATGACCGCTTTGGTCACGCGGGGACGCGTAGTACCAGCGGCTTCAACTCGATGCACTTCGACCTCTCCGAAGCTCTTATGGTTTTCATGCGGGACTTCGGTATAGGCGGCAGCGGGGGCTTTGAAAATCTGTTTGGCGGCGGTCACGGGCGCGATCGGCGGCGCGGGCACGACATCAAGGTCGGGCTAAAGCTCACGCTCGCCGAAGTCGCGAGTGGCACCACCAAGACGGTCCGTATCAAGAGCCTGGAGCCATGCCCCGAATGCAGTGGGACCGGCGCCAAACCGGGCACGCAGCCGGTGCGATGCGGCACCTGCGGCGGCAGCGGCGAAGTGCGGCATCACGCGCAGTCGCTGTTCGGGCAATTCCTCACCGTCTCGCCCTGTCCCACGTGCGCGGGTGAGGGCACCGTCGTCCACAGCCCGTGCGACCGCTGCGGCGGCGACGGGCGGGTCAAATCGGAGAAGACGATTCAGATCGACGTGCCCGCCGGCGTCGCCGACCACCACTACCTCACGCTGCGAGGGCAGGGCGTCCCGGGAGCCCGCAACGGGCCGCGCGGCGATCTCATCGCGGTGCTCGACATCAAGGAAGATCCGCGCTTCGAACGTCACGGCGACGACCTCGTCTACGACCTCGGCATCACCTTCACACAGGCGGCGCTGGGCGCGGAGGTACAGGTGCCCACGCCGTTCCGCCAGACGACGCTGCGGGTCGACGCCGGAACGCAGACCGGTATGGCGTACCGCCTGCGCGCCAAAGGCCTGCCGCGCCTCGGCGAGGGCGGCCATGGCGATCTGCATGTCCGCATCCATGTCTGGACGCCGACCAAGCTGACGGCGGAGCAGCGCAAGCTGCTGGAGAAGCTGAGTGAGGTGGAGGACGCGCCGCCGGAGAAGGAGAGCGGCAAGTTCTGGGACACGATCCGCCGGGCGCTGGGGCATCTATGACCGGTGGCGGATGTGTGTTCTGCAAGATCGTGCTCGGCGAGATCCCGGCCGAGATCGTCAAGCGGGGCGACGGCATGGTGGCCTTCAAGGACATGAACGCCCAGGCTCCGACGCATCTCCTGGTCGTCCCCACGACTCACGTCGGCTCGTTGAACGATGCGAAGGACGCCGCGACGCTCGGAAGGCTCCTGGCTTTCGCGCGCGACGTAGCGAAGGAGACCGGGATCGCGTCCAAGGGCTATCGGGTCGTGGTGAACACCAATCCGGACGGCGGGCAGACAGTATTTCATCTCCATCTACACGTGCTGGGTGGTCGCCCAATGAAGTGGCCACCGGGCTAGCCTTGCCCCCGCAGAACGCCCACGCTAAGTTGCTGTGTCTCTAATCACTTAGAAAAACGGAGTCCTATGCCGGAAGTCATCATCCACGATGACGAGAGCTTTGAGCGTGCGCTCAAGCGCTTCAAAAAGAAATGTGAAAAAGCAGGAATTCTCGCCGACCTGCGCAAGCACCGTCACTACGAAAAGCCGAGTGAGCGCAAGAAGCGCAAGATGAATGCGGCGCGCCGCAAGAATCGCAGGCCGCGCTACGCGTAAATGGCTGCTCAGAGCTTAGCGGACCGGCTGCGTGCCGCGATGAATGAAGCGAGAAAACAACGCGATCAGGCGCGCACCCTCCTCCTCTCCACGATCCTTTCAGATATCAAAAACCGGGAAATCGAGCTGAACCACGCTCCCTCCGACGATGAGACGGCGGAGGTGCTGCGGCGTGGCATCAAGAAGCGCCGCGAGTCGGTCGAGGTATACGAGAGGGTAGGCCGCACCGAAGCGGCCGGCACCGAGACCGCCGAGATCAAAGCACTCGAGGCCTTTCTTCCCGCCGCCATGTCTCCCGAGGAGATCCGGGCAGCAGTGCGCGAGGCCATTGCGGGCGGGGCAAAAGACATGGGCAAGGTGATGGGCGCCGTCATGCCGCAGTTCAAGGGACGCGCGGACGGCAAACTCGTGAATCAGATCGTACGCGAGGAGCTGGCGGCATCGAACAAGTCTTAGCAACGCTGGAATTCCCGGAGGCCTTGGCGCGCGTCGCTGCGCACGCCGCAGGGCCACTCGGTGCAGCCCGTATCGCCGGCCGTCTCCCTGCAACGGACCCCGCCGCGATCCGCGACGCGCTCGCGCAGGTCGCCGAGCTGGCGGCGCTGCTGATCACCGACGAATCGATTCGCGCCGAGCCCGTTCCCGACATTACGCAGGCGCTGGAGCTGCTGGCGGTGTGGGGGAGTGCCATCGAAGCATCGGCCCTCGCCGAGCTCACGGTCGCGCTTGCGGCGATGCGCGTGGTTGCAGCCGATCTAAAACGCCTCGGCACCACGCACAACGCACCACGCACGGCCTCTCTCCGTGTCGATCCTCCGGCGAAGGAACTCGAGACCAAGCTCGTGCAGTCGATCTCACCGGACGGGCAAGTCCTCGACAGCGCGTCGAAGGATCTCGCGCGCGCCCGCCAGCGCGTCCGCGAAGCGCGCAAGCACGTCATGGACAAGCTGGGCGCAATTCTGGGAGCGCTCGATCAAACCGATCGCGCGCCCGACGCCGCGGTGACGCTGCGCGGCGGCCGCTACGTGATCCCGATCCGCTCGACCGCGCGCTCGCGCGTGGGCGGCATCGTGCACGACGAGTCCGCGACGCGCAGCACCGTGTTTGTCGAGCCGCCCGAGATCATCGAGCTCGGCAACGAGCTCCGCGCCGCGGAGTCCGCCGAACTGCGCGAAGTGCTGCGCGTGCTCCGGGATCTGACCGATCTGCTGCGCCCGCATCGCGCGGCCATCGCCGCCGCGTGGGAGATGTGCATCGCGTTCGACGACCTGTGCGCGCGGGCGCGGTATGCGGTGGAGGTCAACGGGTTTGTGCCGGAGATCGGCGGGCATCTCAAAATACGCGGGGGACGACATCCGTTGTTGTTGGGGGAGGGGCGCAGCATGCTGCGCCCCTACTCTTCAGACCTCGTGATCCCGTTCGACCTGGATATGCACCCCGACGAGTTCACCATCCTGGTCTCCGGTCCAAACACCGGCGGCAAGACCGTGCTCATCAAGGCCGTCGGTTTGTTGGCGCTGCTCGCGCAAAGCGGCATCGTCCCGCCGATCGGGCCGCATTCGTCGCTGCCGGTCTTCACCGAAGTGTTCGCCGATATCGGGGACCGCCAGTCGATCGCCGCGAGCCTGTCGACTTTTTCGGCGCACGTCGCCGCGCTGCGCGAGATTCTCGATCGCGCCGGCTCGGGCTCGCTCGTCTTGCTCGACGAGATCGGCAGCGGCACCGATCCCGCTGAGGGTGGAGCGTTGGCTGCTGCGACGCTCAAGACGCTCACGCGCCGGCGCGCGATCACTCTCGCGACGACGCACCTCGGCGCGTTGAAGCAGCTCGCCGCTGAGACGGTCGGCATCGTGAACGCATCGCTGCAGTTCGACGCGGAGACGCTGACGCCGACCTATCGGTTACTCAAGGGGGTGCCGGGCAGGTCATACGGGTTGGCGATCGCGCGCCGGCTTGGGGGCGCGACATCGACGCGCGCGCAGCGGGACTCGAGGCGCGTGAAGCGCAGCTCGCGCTCGAACGTCAGAACCTCCAGAACCTCCAAGATCTCGAGCACCAACTTCACCTGCGGGAGAAGGCGCTCGATAAAGACGCGCGCGATCGCGCCCGGGCCTATCTGCTCGAGGCGCGGAAGACTGTCGAGGCCGCGCTCGGCCAGGCGCGCGCGGCGGTAAACGAAGCAACCGCGAAAGAGGCGCGGCGGATGGTGGAGGAGGCGATTGAGAAAACGACGGGCGGACGGGCCGACGGGCGGACGGGCGGTGAAGTCGATCTCAAGATCGGCGATCGCGTTCGCACGGGTCAGGGAAAGGTCGGAGTTGTCGCGGAGATCAGATCCGACGGACGAGTAGTTGTCGAAATTGGAGCAGTGCGCTTGGTGATTGCACCGGAGCTCCTCGAAAGAGCGGACGGCCCGTCGGCCCGTCCGCCCGTCCGCCCGTCATGATTCCGGACGACGTGATCGAACAAGTCCGCGAGGCGGCCGACCTCGTGGGCATCATCGGCGAAACCGTCGAGCTGAAACGCACCGGCGCGGATTACCGCGGCCGCTGCCCCTTTCACGGCGGCACGCATCGCAACTTCGCCGTCATTCCCAAGAAGGGGATGTTCTACTGTTTCGTTTGCCATGAAGCCGGCGATGTCTACACGTTTTTCATGAAGAAGCTCGGCATGGATTATCCCACCGCGGTGCGCGAGGTGGCGCGGCGCGTCGGGATCACCATCCCCGAGCGCTCCGGCCCGACCGGCCCGGATCCGCGCGAGCCGCTGTACGCCGCCGTCGCCACCGCCGCCGATTGGTTCGCGCGGCAGCTGCGCGAGAGTCCCGAGGCCGAGATCGCGCGCAAATACCTCGAGTCGCGGCACGTCACGATGGAACAAGCGCAGGTTGGGGGCTTGGGGTTCGGGCCTAGGGGCACGGCGTTTCTCGACGCAATGAAAGGATTGGGGCTGCGGGAAGAAGTATTGCTCGAAGCTGGGCTGCTCGTTAAACGGGATGATGGCTCGAAGACTCCGCGTTTCAGAGGCCGGCTGCTTTTTCCGATTCATGACCTGCGTTCGAGAGTGGTAGCGTTTAGTGGAAGGATTTTGGGTGAAGGTGAGCCGAAGTACTTGAACTCTCCCGAGACTCCCGTTTTTCACAAGGGACAGCTGCTCTACAACCTGCACCTCGCCAAGCATGGGATGCGCAAAGCGGAGCGCGCGATTCTGGTCGAGGGGCAGTTCGATGTCTTGCGCGTCACGCTGGCCGGGCTGGAGGAGGTCGTCGCGCCGTTGGGGACGGGCCTGACCGACGACCAGGCGGCGCTCCTGCAGCGCCACACGTCGCACGTGATTCTGCTGTATGACTCGGACGACCCTGGACTCCGCGCCACATTTCGCGCCGGCGATGTGCTGCTGCGCCACAAGCTGCGCGTCAGCGTCGCGTCCCTGCCGGAAGGCGAGGACCCCGACACGCTGGTGCAGAACAAGGGCGTGGCCGCGCTCGAGCAGGCGCTCAAGGATTCGGTCGATGTGCTCGAGCGGAAGATCCAGATCCTGGAGCGCAAAGGCTTCTTCGGAAGCTTGCCGGGAAGACGAAGAGCGTTGGACAGGTTGTTGCCGACGATCAGAGCAGCTGCGGACCCGATCACACGCGATCTCTACATCTCGCGTGTCGCAGAAGTAGCGGGAATCCGGAAGGACGTGTTGCAGCGGGAAGTGGATCCCAAGGAAGCACCTACCGCCCCCTACCGTCCCTTACCGCCCCTTACCGCGTTGCCTTCCAACGCGGAAAAGTCTCTCCTTTTGCTGATGATGGCCGGCGAACCGTGGACCTCTCGCGTCAAGGATGCTGTGGACAGTGAGGAATTCGAATTTGAGCCGTATCGGTTGGTCTTCGACTCGTTAGCCGATGACGCCCCCGACCGGCTGGACGAGACCGCGGCGCGGACCTACGAGGCACTGCGAGCCGAGGGGCTCGGCGCCGATCAGCCCGACGTTGTGTTCGAGCGCTCCGTCAATCGACTCGAGGCACGCCGCCTCGATCGGGAGATCGAGCGCATCAATCGTGCAATCCCTTTCGCCAGCGATGACGAGAAAGCGAACCTCGCGCATGAGAAGCAGCGACTCGCCGCCGAGCGCAATGCCAAGCGGCCGACCTATGGAATCATTCAGTCCGCAAGGAGGAAGGGTGCACCCGGATCTTGAAGCGTTGTTGGCTCTGCAAGATAGGGACGTCGCGGTGGCCAGCTGCGATGCCCGGCTGAAAGCGCTGGAACCAGAAGTCCGTACGCTGGACGACCAGATCGTCGCGGCCGAGCGCGTGGTGGAGCAGGCGCGCGCGGGAATCCGGGCAGCGGTCGAGCGGCGCGACGGGCTGGAAGGCAAGATCCAGAACTATCGCACGATGCAGGAGCAACGCCGCCAACGGCTCGAATGGGTGCGGGGCGCCAAAGAAGCGTCGACGCTGATGGCCGAGCTCGATCTCGCCCGCACCGTGCTCGCGAAAGAAGAAGCGGAGTTCATGCGCTCCGGCGACGCGGTCGGCGAAGCGGAGCGCAAGACCGCCGAAGCCGAGAACGCGCTGCAGAATGTCCGCGACGCGCAGGCGGCGGCGCGGGAGGCGCTGGTGGGCCGGCGCCAGGAGATCGCAGCCGAGCGCGAGAGCGCGGTGGTCGAGCGCGAGCGGACGAGCAAGACGGTGAACCCGGCGCTGCTCACGCGCTACGACAAGATTCGCCGTGGGAAGGCGCCGCTGGCGATCTATCCGCTGCACGGCAGCTCGTGTGGCAACTGCTTCACGGCGGTCCCGACGCAGCGCAAGGCACTGATCCAGCGCGGCGCCACGATCGAAGGTTGCGAAGCCTGCGGCGTATTATTGTACGCCAAGGAATGAACCCCTCCCCACCACGCTGGATTGTCACGGCTCAGGCCGACCCGGACGCGACGCGCGTGCTGGCGTCGGAGCTGCGCATTCCGGACGCGCTGGCGGCCATTCTGGTGCAGCGCGGCCTCGGGTCCGCGGAGCTCGCCAAAGCCTTCCTGCGCCCCGATCTCGAGCGCTTGTCCGACCCGCACCGCTGGGCCGACATGGATGTCGCGCTCGAGTTGCTGGCCCGTGCGGTCCGCGAGAAGCGGCCGATCCTGGTGCACGGCGATTACGACGTGGACGGCCAGTGCGCCTCGGCCATGCTCACGCGCATTCTACGCAGCGGCGGCGCGACGGTGCATCCCTTTGTGCCGCACCGCATCCGCGATGGCTATGACTTCGGGCCGGCAGGGTTGGCGGAAGCGCAGCGCGTTGGCGCAGGGCTGATCGTCACGTGCGACTGCGGGATCACCGCGGTCGAAGCCGTGCGAGCCGCCCGAGCCGCGGGCATCGACGTCATCGTCACCGATCATCACTTGCCGGGCGACGAGCTACCCCCCGCGAACGCCGTGATTGACCCGCGCCGCCCCGACTGCCAGTCGGAGGACAAGAACCTCTGCGGCACGGGCGTCGCCTTCAAGCTCGCGCAGGCGCTCGTCGAAGTGCTCGGCCTCTCGCCCAACCTGCCGCTGCACTTTCTCGATTACGTGGCGCTTGCCACAATCGCGGACGTTGTCCCCCTCGTGGGCGAGAACCGCATCCTGGTCCGCTACGGCCTCAAGAAGCTCGCGGACTCGCGCTGGGTCGGTCTGCGTGCCTTGATCGAGACTGCGGGGCTCGGCGGCAAGCCGCTCCGTGGAGCGCACGTGGGCTTTATTCTTGCCCCCCGACTTAATGCGGCCGGGCGCATCGGCGACGCGAACGACGGCCTGCGCCTGCTCCTCACCGAGGATCCGCAGGAAGCGGCGAAGCTCGCGCGCGAGCTCGAGACGATCAATGGGCGCCGCCAGGAGATGGACCAGCTGATTCTCGACGAAGCGATCGAGCTCGTGGACAAGACGCTGAATCCCGCCGACGCCGCCATCGTGCTCGGCAACGCGACGTGGCATCCGGGCGTCATCGGCATCGTCGCCTCGCGGCTCGTGGAGCGCTACGGCCGGCCCACGTTCCTGGTCGGTTGGGATGAAGCGGGCGCGACCGGTTCGACGACTTCCGCGTTGCGTTCCTCGCCGTGGCGGGCGAGCTGCTCACGCCCGAGGACCTGGCGCCGAGCCAGCGCGTCGATCTCGAGCTGCCGCTCGCCGAGGTGAACACGGATTTGGAGCGGCTGATTCGGCACCTGGAGCCGTGCGGGGCAGGCAATCCCGCGCCGGTGTTCGGCGTGCGGAATGCGCGGGCGGTCGGCGCGCGGCGGGTGGGGACGAATCATCTGCGGTTCACGCTCGACGACGGCTCGGGCCTGCTGCCCGCGATCGGCTTTCGCTGGGCCGACGCAGTGCCGCAAGACTGGCTCACGAACCCACTCGACGTCGCCTTCCGGCTGGAGCGGGACGACTGGCAGGGGAGGACGTCGATTCAGGCGAGAGTGGCGAGTCTTGCTCCGCATCATCGCGGGTGAGTTCAAAGGGCGGCGTCTCAAGACGCCGACGACTAGCAAGGTGAGACCCACATCGGATCGGGTACGCGAAGCCTGGTTCAGCATCCTGCAGCAGTCGATTCCCGATGCGCGCGTGCTGGATCTGTTCGCTGGTTCAGGTGCGCTGGGATTTGAAGCGCTGTCGCGGGGCGCCGTATCCGTGGACTTTGTGGAAACTCAACGTGGTTCACTCACGGCCCTAAACGCAAATGTTGAGGCCCTGAAGGTGGAGGATCGCGTGACGATTCACCGCATGGACGCGCTGCGCTTCGCCGAGCGGCTCCAGCCCGCGCAGTACGACGTTGCCGTCGCCGATCCGCCGTATGCGACCGATGAGGCTCAACGGCTGGCCGAAATCTTTCGTGCGACCCCGTTTGCAGGAATCCTCGCAGTCGAGCACCGGCCCGATCTGGCAGTCGTCGGAGACGACACACGCCGCTACGGCGACACGGCGATCACGTTCGTGTACGCGCCATGAAGCGCGTCGCGGTGTACCCCGGATCGTTTGACCCGATCACTAAGGGGCACGAAGACCTGATTCACCGGTCGCTGGAGTTTGTCGATCAGCTGATCGTCGCGGTCGCGGTCAACGTCGCGAAGCAGCCGCTCTTCTCGCTCGACGAGCGCGTCGCACTGATCCAACAGGCCGTCCCTGATAAGCGCTTGGCAGTACAATCGTTCGAAGGGTTGCTCGCCGAATTCGCCAAAAAGGTCGGGGCGTCGGTGATCATTCGAGGGCTGCGGGCTGTATCGGATTTTGAGTATGAATTCCAGATGGCGCTGATGAACCGCAACCTGGCACCCAAGATCGAGACCGTGTTCCTCGTGCCGGCGTTCGACTTGACCTTCGTAAGCTCCAGCCTGGTGCGCGAGGTCGCGCGCTTCGGCGGCGACGTATCACAGCTCGTCGATCCCACCGTGCAGAAGGCACTCAAGCGCAAGTTCGGGAAATGAGTTTCCTGGACCGCGTCTATCAACGGGCGCGGGAGACCAGACCACGCATCGTCTTCCCCGAGGGTGATGATCCGCGCGTGCAGGAGGCGGCAAAGCGCGTCGAGCGGGAGGGAATGGGTGTCGTGGAAGTGCTGGGGCGTGCGCCCGATTCGCGCATGCCACTGCTCGCCCGCCACCTGCGTGCCCGCCGTCCCGACCACTTTCCCACCGACGCGTCCGCGGCGCAGGCGCTGGAGCATCCCCTTACGCGCGGAGCGTGCCTGGTCGGCATCGGCGCTGCCGACGTCATGGTGGGCGGCGCCGACTATCCCAGCGCCGACACGATCCGCGCCGCGCTGTGGGCGGTGGGCATGGCACCGAGCATCACGACGGTGTCCGGGGCCTTTTACATGATCAAGGGAGAGCGGGTGCTCACCTTTGCCGATTGCGCCGTCGTCCCGGAGCCGACGCCCGTGCAGCTCGCCGACAGCGCCATCGCCTCCGCGCGCGATCGGCGCCGCATCGTGGGGGACGAGCCCGTCGTCGCCTTCCTTTCTTATAGCACTAAGGGAAGCGCCAGCGGGCCGCGGGTGGAACGCGTGCAGGAGGGGATGGCCAAGTTGCGAGAGCGCCAGCCCGAATTTGTTTTTGACGGCGAACTGCAGGCCGACGCGGCGCTCGTCGCGGAGGTCGCCGAACGAAAGGCCGGGGGCGGAGGCTTGGGCGGCCGGGCCAACGTGCTGATTTTCCCCGATCTCGACGCCGGCAACATCGGTTACAAACTGGTGCAGCGACTCGGCGGCTGGACTGCCCTGGGCCCGATCCTGCAGGGGCTGGCCCAACCGATCGCGGACCTGTCGCGCGGGGCCACCTCCGATGATATTGTGGACACTGCGGCGATCGCCATTCTCCAAACCCGGAAGGGGTAATGGGATGCGGTTCACCCTGAAGAAGGACAAGAGCGGCGTCGTGATCGTGGGGGTGGAGGGCCAGCTCATCGTCGGCAACCGCCAGGAGCTGAAGCAAAAGGTCCTCGACGCGCTCGAGGAAGGCTCTCGCAAGTTTGTAATTGATTTTAGTAAGACTGGGTATATCGATTCGTCCGGGCTGGGCGTGCTGGTGTCGCTGTCGAAGAAAATTCGCGAGCAGGGCGGGGAGCTGCGGCTTGCCGGTCTCAACGCGGATCTCCAGACGCTGTTCGAGCTGACCAAACTCGACACGCTGTTCGCGATCACTCGGACCGCCGAGGAGGCGCTCGCAGCGTTTTGAATTTACGCCTCGATGTGACCCCGGACTCGATGAAGCTCGACGTCCCGAGCGATCTCGGGATGGTGGGCGACGCCGTCGAGTTGGTCGCGACGCATCTTCCTCCCGGTACGCTGTCTCCGCGCCGTATCAGCTTCAATCTCCGCACCGCGCTGGCCGAAGCCCTCGGGAACGCGATTCGCTACGGCAACGGCGAGGATCCCGATCGCTTCGTGCGGGTCTACGTGGAGCTGGGTGGCGACTTCGTCCGCATTCACGTGGACGACGACGGCCACGGCTTCGACTCCAGCCGGGTTCCCGATCCGACGCATCCCGACAATCTCGAGCGCGAGTACGGACGCGGGTTGTTCGTCATTCGTCACCTCGTGGACGACGTGGCGTTCAACGAGAAAGGCAACGGCATCTGCCTGACGCTCCGAGCGGGGTGACACGGCTCGAGCGCCTGTTGCCGGTGCTCGGGGCGCTTTCTGGGACAACTCTGCGGATATTGCGTGCCAAGAGCCGTCCGGAGTCCTCCGACGGGCCCGCCGTGTTGCAGCCGATTCCCACCACCACGGACGCATGGCTTGAAGTACGAGGGGGCGGGGAGCGCGCCCCCGTCGAGCTCGCCGCGATCGTCGGGGCAGTGATGGAGGCGGAACAGGAAACGACGCTGGTCGCGGCCGAGCTGTCGGGACGGTACGAGGAAATCGACTTGATCTATACGATCAGCGAGATCCTCGGCCACACGATCCGGCTGGACGAAGCCGCGAATCGCATCCTGCGCGAGGTGTCGGCGGTGGTCCGCGCGCGCCGCGCGACGCTGCTGGTGCACGATGCCCGTGCCCATGTCCTGCGGTTGGTCGCGTCCCGCGGCGTGGAGCTGGGTGAGATTGAGCCGATCGAAGTCGATGACCCCAAGTCGATTGCGGCGCGCGTGTTTCGCGAGATGCGGATCATCAGCTACGACCCAACGGAGCCTCGCGCGCAGAAGCCGCCGAACCCGATCGAGCGCGCCTACCGCGGTCTGGCGTTTCTCTCCGTCCCCGTCGTCTACGCGTCACCGGGCCGCGTGCCCACACCGATCGGCGTGATCAATCTGACGGACAGGACGGGAGAAGACGCGTTCACCGCCGGCGACCGCAAGCTCGTCGCTGCCATCGCGAACCAGATCGGCGCGGCGATCGAGAACGCGCGTCTGGTCGAGCAGGACTTGAGCCAGCAGCGCGTCCGCCGCGAGCTCGAGCTGGCCCACGACCTGCAGCTCAAGCTCCTGCCGTCGCCCGCGGTCGTGGCGTCCAAAGGTGACGTGGCCGCCCGCTGCCGTCCGGCGGAGTCGGTGGGCGGGGACTTTTATAACCTCCTGAGTCTGCACGGCGATCGCGTTGGCATGATGATCGGTGACGTTTCGAGCCACGGGTTCGGCGCCGCGCTCATCATGGCGCTGGCGATGGCCGCGTCCGGTATCCACGCGGAGACGGCGGAGTCGCCCCTCGAGGCGCTGCGCCGCCTCGAGACATCGCTGGCCGAGGAGCTCGAAGAGACGGAGATGTTTCTGACGCTGTGTTATGCTGTAGCCGATCCGGCACAAGGAACGCTCACGTACGCGAACGCGGGGCATCCGCACGCGTTTCTCGTGTCGACGGACACCGGGGCGATTACGCGGCTCGAGGCCACCCGCCCGCCGCTGGGCCTGGGTGGTGGCGGGGAGGAGCGCGTGCTGCCGTTCCAGCGCGGCAAGGCGATTCTGTGTCTCTTCACCGACGGTCTGGCCGATGCGCCGGGGCCGAACGGCGAGCGGTTCGGCGAGCAGCGCGTCCTCAGCCATCTGGTGAATCTCCGGAGCCGGCCGGCCAGGCATATCTTGGAGGCCGTCTTTACCGACATCGCCGCGTTTACCGGCGGCGCGCCTGCCAACGACGACCGTACCCTCGTGTTGCTCAAAGTCTGAGACGACTCGGCCAGCATTTTCTCAACGATCCCGCGATT
>QHUF01000064.1 GCA_003221075.1 Gemmatimonadota bacterium | reverse complement strand
GTTGTCTGCGCGCCTGCTGTTTTCAGCCCCTGGCGGGCGCGCGCACGTTAGACGGTTGCCAGATGCTGATCTTCCGGGTCTCGGGCATTAGGAACAGGCTGAGCACGAACGCCACGGCCGGCACCGCGATCGGATAGACCAATGCGCGTCCCAGGCTCTGCGACATGCTGAGCCCCGCTGCCTGCGCGGACACATACGCCGCGGTCGTGATCACGGGCACCAGGCCCCCGCCCCAGCCGTTGCCGATGTGATATGGCACCGACACCGACGAGTACCGGATGCGCGCTGGGAAGTACTCGGCGAGGAAGGCGCCGATGGGGCCGTAGACCATGCCGACGTAGGAGACCATGATCGCAACGATCAGAATCGCCACCGGGTAGTTGATGTTGGCCGGGTTGGCGGCATTGCCGAGCGCGCTATAAAGCGGGTAGTAGGTCACGGACGCCAGGAAGAACCCGGCGAGAATTATCGGCTTGCGACCGATCCTGTCCGAGAGCCAGCCGAAGAAAATGAGCGACGGCGTGGCGATGAGCAGCGCCAGGCCTGTGATGATGGCCGGGTGTAAGACATCCGGCTTCTGCACCTGCTGGATGAAATAGAGCGCCCAGAACTGGCCGCTGTACCACACGACCCCCTCGCCGATCACGACCACGCTGGCGATCAGCACGTATCTGATGTTCTGACTCCAGAAGGCCTCGCGCCACGGATTGGCCGCCGTCTGGCCCTTGGCCTTGATGGCCTGGAAGATCGGCGTCTCCTGGAGCTGCAGTCTGATGTAGATGGCGATGGCGACCATGAGCAGCGAGAGCAGGAACGGGATGCGCCATCCCCACGCGGTGAACGCTTCCGTCCCCAATATCTCACGCGTGGCGATGATGACGACCAGGGACACGACGATTCCGAGCGTCGGCGAGGTCTGCAGCCAACCGGTGTAGTAGCCCCGCTTTTCATCCGGCGCGTGCTCCGCGACATAGGTGATGGCGCCGCCATATTCGCCGCCAAGGCACAGGCCCTGGATGAGGCGGAGCAACAACAGCAGAATCCCCGCTGTCGCGCCAATGCTGGCATAGCTTGGCACGACGCCGATGAGGGCCGTCGCCAGACCCATGCCGCTCAGCGTAATCAGGAACGTGTACTTGCGACCCACGATGTCGCCGATACGGCCGAAGACGAAGGCTCCGAACGGGCGGATCAGGAACCCGGCCGTGAAGGTTCCGACCGTCTTGATGAGCGCACTTCCGGAGGCACCTGCCGCGAAAAACTTCGTGGCTAGGAGGGCGGCCAGGCTCCCGAAAATGTAGAAGTCGTACCATTCGATCACATTCCCGACTGCTGCGGCGATGACGACCCTGCGAAGGTCCTTCAGGGCGAGCTGGGGCGCAGTCATAACTCCCTCGGGTCGGTGGTGGACGTTAGTGGCCGGCTGCGATGGCGCGTGTCACGCTTTGTCGCCGGCGCCGCCGGCGACGAGTCCCTTGGCGCGCCACTTCTCGAAGATCCGCTTCACCTGCTGGTGCGCATCGTCCAGCGCCTGCGCCGGGGTCAACCGCCCGGTGGCCGCGTTCGCGAACATCGTCGGCAACACGAAGGTGTCGAACACCTCGGACTCCGCCGGGTTGGCCGGTCCCGGATAACCGATGTTCGTCGCCCACTGGAGCGCCGTGGCGATCGGCCGAAGCTTCGTCGGTGGGTTCGAGCCGAACGGATCGTTGGCCGTCGCCTGCTCGAGCCAGCGGTTGCCGGCGGCGGGCTTCTGGCCCAGTGGCGTGCCCGGATCGGCCAGGGAGCCAGGGTAGGCGGGGAAGTTGTACAGCTTGCTGCCCATCACGGCGTCCCGGTAATGCGCGATGAGATCGAGCAGGAACTGCTTCGCCACATCGGGGCTCTGCGCGAACTTCCAGATCGCGTAGATGCCCATCACGTGCTCGCTCGCCCATCCCGTCCCCCGTGGCCCCTTGAGTGCGGGGACGAAAAAGATGTCGTCCGCCACCGGCAGCTTGTTGTCCTGCGCGGTGCGGTAGGCGGAGATGGAGTTGAGGATGTACGACGTCTGGCGGGCGTTCAGGGCCTGATTGTTCGACGCGGCGTTCCAGCTCAGCACGGCAGGGTTCATCCCGGCCTCGAACAGCCGCTTCGCGAAGTTCAACGCCTCGAGCGCGTGTTCCGACTTCAAGACCACGTTCTCGTTGGCGTCCTGGATCGAGCCCTCGTGCGACCACAGCATCGCACGCGTCGCCATGTTCGTGTCGAGCTCCTGCGACATCCCGATGCCGATCGGGATCTGGATCTCCGGGTGCTTCGCCTTGATCTGCGGTCCCGCCGTGACGAGGTCCTCCCACTTCGCGGGCCCGTCGGGCATCCCGATCTCGGTCCAGACGCTCTTCAAATAGTCGCCGGGATCGGGGACGTAGTTGTCGCTGAAGCCGAACCATTTCCGCGTCACCGGATTGTAGGTGCTGCGCTTGCACAGGTCGACCATGGGCCCATGCACACGCTCGGCATCGCGCACGACGTCCGCCATGTCGAGCACCTGCGGCTCGAACGCGCCCGGCGGCGATAGAAACTGAAAGAGGTCGTGGCCTTGCTGCGCCGCGACCTCCGCGTTGGCCCGAGTCGTCAGGTCGGCGAGCGAGATGTGATCCACGGTGACCTCGACGCCCTTCGCCGTGCCCCAGTCCTTGGCGTACTTGTCGAACCACGCGTCGTAGGCCGGAACGAAGTGGCTCCACTGGATGATCTTGAGCGTCTTCTGCTGCCGCTTGACCCAAATCGTCGGCCCGAGAACCGTCGCTGCGGCCGCGACCCCCGTCGTCCTGACGAACTGCCGCCGATCCATCCCCTTTCGCTTGGCCATGGGACTATCCCTTGACCGCTCCCAGCGTGAAGCCCTGGATGAAGCGATCGATGAAGAGGTTGTAAACGATGGCCAGCGGAATGCTCGTGAACAGCGCCGCGGCCATGAGAGCCCCCCAGTGATACACATCACCCCGCACCAAGGCTATCGGCACGCCCAGGCTCACCGTCATCTTGTCGACCGAGCTGATGAAAGTCAGGGCATACACGAATTCCTGCAACACCAGCGTGAAGCTGAACACGACGACCGTCAAGATGCCCGGAACGATGAGCCGGGGCACGACTTTCACGATCACGGCGAGCCGGCTGTAGCCGTCGATCATGGCCTGCTCCTCGATGTCCCAGGGCACCGAGCGGAGGAACCCCATCACGAGCCATGTGCAGAAGGGGATCGTGATGGTCGGATAGACCAGGATCAGGGCCCCGAGCGAGTTCTGAAGGCCGAGCAGCGCGACGAGGCGTGCGAAGGGAATGAAGAGCAGCGTCGGCGGGATCAGATAGGTGAAAAAGATCCCGATGCCGAGCCGCTCGCCCCAGCGGCCCGTGAGCCGGGCCAGGCTGTAGCCCGCCGGTACCGCCACCGCCACCGTGATGACGACGACGGCCACGACCACGATCAGGGTGTTGGCGATCCAGCGCAGGAAGTCCGTCTGCCCGAACAGCAGCCGAACGTGCTCCAATGTCGGCGGGTCGTTGAAGATCCACGGCACGTGCCGCGTGTCGAACGCGCCGACGTAAAGGTCGCGGTTCTGTTTGAACGCCGTGATCAGCATCCAGTAGAACGGGAAGCCGGCGAAGGCCATGAAGCCGAGGGCGGCGGCGTACAGGGCGATGCGCTTCACGTATTCCCGACCTCCGTGTGGCGAGCGAGCCGCAGCATGAGGATCGCGACCACGACCAGGAACGGAAGCAGAAACACGGCGATGGCGGCGCCCTGGCCGAGGTCGGCGCCCTGGATGCCGCGCTGGAAGGCGAGCGTGGGCAGAACGTGCGTGGTGTTGGCGGGCCCGCCGCCGGTCAGGATGTAGACGACGCCCAAGTCGGTCGCGGTGTAGACGACACCGAACAGGACCGCGACCGCGACGACGGGGAGCAAGAGCGGCAGCTCGACCTGGAACAGCCGCCGCCAGAACCCGGCGCCGTCCACGATCGCCGCTTCGATAACTTCCTGCGGCAGCGAGGCGAGCCCCGCCAGTACGATGACGGTCGCGAACGGGAAGATGCGCCACGCCTGCA
>QHUF01000063.1 GCA_003221075.1 Gemmatimonadota bacterium | reverse complement strand
ACGTTGTTCTGAGTCCAGGTGTGCACGACGATCTCGCCGCCGAAGTTATTGACGTCGAGCCGGGCGCCCTGCTGGACCGCGACCGTCGTGTCGCCGCTGCCTTGTCCCTGTCCCTGTCCGCGCCCCTCTCCCTGTTGCGGGAGAGCGAGTGTGACGGCGGCTAATGTCGCGAGTGTCGTCAACATGTCGTGCTGTTCCTCTCTAGCTCTCGCTGGATGCGAGCGCGTTCGCGCGCCGCAGCAGCTCGATCTTCTGTCGCATAGTGTTTGCCAAATGAACATTCAGGTACGTGTTGTTCGGATCACGCCGCAGCGCGTGCTGCGCCTGCCCGATCGCGCGATCGATGATCGCAAGGTTCTCGCGCACGATCCGCACAGTGGCGGTGTCGAGCTTGCTCTCGTTGGCCGACAGCGCATCCTGGAGCTCCGCGATCGCCATGTCCGACTGCACCTTCCACCGGGCGCTCTGGTACTGCCGCGGCGGAACCGCGGGACTCGGCGCCTCGAACGTCGTGCTGGTCGGTTGCCTACCCGAGTGCAGCATCATCCACGCGCCGCCACCCGAGAGCAGCACCAGCGCGATACTCGCGGTGAGTAACTGCCCGACGGTCAAACTGAAACGGCGGCGGACGAGGCGGTCACGTCGTGGCGGTGCCTGCTCACGGCGAATCTCCCGAGCGATCCCCGTCCACAGGTCGGTCGCAGGCGGCGTGTCCGAGAGCGACTTCGCGCGCGTGACCACCTGGCGCAGCTCCGCGAGCGTCGCGTAGCACTGCCCGCAGGTTGCGAGGTGCGCCTCGAGCTTCGCGCGCTCATTGTTGTCGAGCTCGCCGTCGATGTACTCAGACAGCCGATTGGTCCACAGATCGTTCATCGTTCCAAGTGCCTCCGCAGCGCCATCCGCGCATGATGCAGCTGCGATTTCGACGTGCCCGGCACGACGCCAAGCATGCGCGCAATCTCTTCGTGACGATACCCTTCCACATCGTGTAAGACGAACACCTGCCTTGCCCCTTCAGGAAGACTTGCCAGCGCTTCCTCGAAATCCATCGACAGCTCCGGCGTCACCCGTTTGCTCGAAAGACCGTCGAGCGGCTCTTCTTCGTTGATGAAGCGGCCCCGCTCGATCCCGACGGTCTTCCGCCGGGCCAAAACCACGTTCACCGCCAGCCGGTGCAGCCAGGTTCCGAACGCCGATTCGCCGCGGAACGTCGACAGCTTCTGCCACGCGCGGATGAACACGTCCTGCGTCACATCGTCCGCTTCATCGGCGTCGATCATCCGGCGCACGAGCGTATGGACCCGGGCAACGTGGGTCCGGTACAAGCGCTCGAATGCAGTGGCGTCCCCGCTTGCCGCGAGTGCCGAGTCGGCAGCTATGGAGTCAGCAGTCAGAGTGTCCTCGAGCACCTGTCTGGGCATGCACGGTGTTGGATATGCAAGCAGGACAAAAGGTTGTAGTTAGATTTGCGCGACATGACGCCTTCCATTGTAGCCGTTCTGGCGATCGGCGGACTTCTGGGCCTCAGGCATGCCTTTGAGCCAGACCATCTTGCGGCCGTCTCCACCCTGGCGACAAGACCTGGCGGGAGGCGCCTGTGGAGCGCCGGCCACCTGGGGCTGATCTGGGGACTTGGGCATACGGTCACGGTCGGCGCGGTGGCGTTACTGATCATCGCGCTGGGGGTGCAGCTGCCCGCGGGGCTTTGGCCGGCGGCGGAACTGCTCGTCGCTGGCCTCCTCATCCTGTTGGGGACGCTCGTGATCTGGCGCTACGTGCGCGGCCGCTGGCACATGCACGCTCACGTCCACGCCGCTGCTGCTCCGCATTTCCACCTGCACAGTCACGGCGCCGATCCGAGCCACGGGCACACGCACGCGATGGTCGACGCGCGGCGATCGCTCGGCTTCGGCATTGCGCACGGACTGGCGGGGAGTGGCGCCATTGCCGCGCTGCTCGTCGCGGCGGTACCCGATACGATGTCGCGGCTCGTCTACTTCGCGGCGTTCAGCGCCGGGACGATCGTCGGAATGCTCGGCGTGTCGTTGACATTATCGGTGCTCGTGCGGGTGGCCGCTGAGCGAAGTGCGCGGTGGGCAACGATGCTCCACGTCGGCGCAGCGGTGATGAGTGTGGTTGCCGGCGTGGTACTCGCCCAACAGGTGATCATGCGCTCGTAGAAGTTATGACTTTTGGCGCGGGGCGACCGCGACGAGGGAGTGTAGAACAACCGACCGACCAACTCCCCTTCGAGGCCTCCCATGACCCGTCGTCCAGTTGTCTGCGCCGCCCTCCTAGTGCTTCCCTTCTCCCTCTTTGGTCAGGACTCCACCGCTAAAGCGAACGCGACTCCGTTCCACCAAGGTCAGTGGGCCGCGCAATTTCAGGCTGGCGCGGGTTTCGGCTCGCTGGGGTTCATCAAGTTTCGTTCACCGACCTGCGCACTCGTACTCGATCTGCGGCTTGGCGGCGCTCATTCCGAAGAGCTGACGACCGATAGTAGCGGTGCAAATCGATTCGCCCACTTGAATTCAAACGCGTTCACGCAAGTGCGCTTCGGCTGGCGGCAGTATAGTGGCGACGGCACCGCGGCCAAGGTCGTCTCGCACTATTCGTTTGGTGCGCTCGCGGGCTTCAATCACTTCGCCAGTCGAGACCCGACTGGATCGTCACAGACAAACGGATGGATGGCCGGGGCATTTGCTGATGTAGGAGGAACGTATCTCCTCACCTCCAGATTCGGCATCGGTGCCCTGGCGACCGCATCGCTTTCCTACCAGAACAGTCTGGGGAAAAGTTCGTTGAGCGGCAGGTACCGCGACTGGTCGATCGGCGGATCGGCGGCGAGCGCATCGCTGGTCGCGACGCTGTACTTCTAGGCCCGATAACTCCGCCCGCGCCACTCGATCAGTCGCCGGCCGCGCCAGGCTGATCGCAACATGATGAACGCGACGACGGCTGAGCCAAGCGGATAAAGCAGGGCGTACCAGACCGGCGCTCGCTCGCGGGCGTACACCACGATCCAGGTGAGCAGCGATACGACGGTAGCGACGGCGGCCCACTGCCAGCCGGTCGCGAGCCACAGGATCGGCGGCGCCAGCCAGAACAGCGCCGGTAGCCACATCAGGTACGGAAGCACCGCGCGAACGACGGCGATCGGCGGCGCCATCAGCGGCGCGCCCGACGCGAGGTTCTTGGACCAGCCGGCGACGATCTCGCGCAGCGAGCCGTACATGCGCGTGGCCATGAAGTCGCGCGCCTGCGCGATGAAGATGTCTTTGCCCGCCCGCACGTAGTTTTGCGCCAGCAGCAGGTCGTCGGTGACGCTGTGTTTGACCGCCTCGTGCGTGCCGACGGCTTCGTATGCGCCCCGAGTCGTCAAAATGAATTGACCGTTCGCAATCGCATTCCAGTACGTGCGCGTGCGGTTCACCGAGGCGAGATAGGCGAAGCGGCTTTCGAGCGCGACAAAGACATGCGGTTGAATCAGCCGTTCCCAGAAGGTGCGCATCTCCTGGCGCGGCAGCACGGTGAACAGGTCGACGTGCTCGGTCTGCAGGCCCCGCACCGCGCGCGGCAGAAGCTCAGGCTCGTGCCTGGTGTCGGCGTCCGCGAACACCAGCAGCTCGCCCCGGGCGACCCTGTAGCCCTGCACGATCGCCCACTGCTTTCCGAACCATCCCGCCGGCAGCTCGGCGCCGCGCACCAGCCGCACGCGGTTGCCGGTCGCGGGCTCGACGATCTCCGCCGTGCCGTCGGTCGAGCGGTCGTCCACGACGATCACTTCAATCGGCGCGTAGGTGGTGGCGAGTACGGATCGCACACAGCGCTCGATGTTGCGGGCCTCGTTACGGGCGGGGATGATGACGGAGACGAGCGGCCCGGACGTGAGTGGCTCGTAGTCGCGCAGCCGCGGTCCGTGGATCAGGTAGCGCGACACAATGAGGAGCAGCGCCAGAATCCACGGCGCCGCAAGCAACCAACTCATTTCCGATTCTCGAACGACGCAACCACCACGGCGCTCGCCAGATGGCCAGTGACGTTCGTCATGGTGCGGAACATGTCGGAGATGCGATCGAGGCCCAGAAGGATCGTCAGGCCGGCGATGGGCAGCCCCGTCGACTGGAACGCGGGCACCAGACTGATCACTCCCGCCGAGGGAACCGACGCGACGGTCAGCGAGGCCAGGAACACGGCCGCCCCCGCTGCCAGCATCTCTCCCACGCCGAACGGCAGGCCGTACAAGCGGGCGACGAAGACCACCGCAATCGCTTGAAACACCGCGCTGCCGCCGCGATTCAACGACGCGGCGAGCGGCAACACGAAGCCGGAAACGGGGCGGGGGATCTGCAAGTCCCTGTCCGCCGCGTCGATCATCAAGGGCAGCGCAGCCATCGACGAGGTGGCGGAGAAGCCCATCAGCATCGCTGGATACGCTGCGCGCAGAAACCTGAGCGGCGACATCCGCGCGATGATCGCCTACGAGGGCAAAGATGCCGATCGGCGCGAACAGCAGCACCCAGTGAATGATGCGAATGAGGACGTCGGTGACTGCGTCGGCGATGTTAGTCAGTGGGGCGCGCTTCTCGAGCGGGAGCGTCGCCGCCGCAATGCCGAAGATCGTGACGAACACGATCACGGGGAGCAGGTTGCCGTCGGCGGCTGCCTTGAACGGATTAGCGGGCACCAGCTGCACCAGAAACTGCAGGCCAGTGGGGATATTCTCCGCGGCGTGCTGAATGAAGGTCGCGTCGGCACCGGCGGCCGCGCGCAGGGCGGTTTGTTGCTCCGGCGTCACCGCCGCGCGCGGTAGCACGAGCGCGCCTACCAGGAAGCCGAGCAGGATTGCGACGATCGCTGTCGTCCAAAAGAACGTGAGCGTGCGCACGACGAGCCTCCCCACCGTGCGCAAATCACCCAGCTTGGCGATTCCCGCGAACAGCGCCGTCGCGACTAAGGGGATCACGACCATCGACAAGAGATTGAGGAACAGCGATCCCAGTGGCCGGATCTCGCGCAACACATCGGCGAGCGCGGGATATCCGCGCTGCGCCAGCCCGGCGGCGAGGAGGCCGAGCAACAGCCCCGCCAGCAGGCCGATTCCCATCCACACGTGGCTTCTCATCGGATGTCGGCTATTATATCGCCATGCCAGACACCACACACGCGCAGGTAAAAACTCCGAAGTGGGCGCTCATCCTGGGGGCCTCGAGCGGGTTTGGGGAAGGGGCGGCCAGGGCGCTCGCGCAGGCCGGCTATGATATCGTGGGCGTGCATCTGGACCGCAAGGCGGGCCTCGAGCATGTCGCCGAGATCCGCCGCGACATCGAAAAACTGGGCCGCAAGACGCAGTACTTCAACATCAACGCCGCCGATGAAGAGAAGCGCACCGAAGTCCTCGCCGAGCTCGCCAAACAGAAGCTCAACGTCGCCGTGCTGCTGCACTCGCTTGCGTTCGGGACGCTGAAGCCCTACATCGGGGACGACGTGCTCACCAAGATGAACATCGACATGACGCTCGACGTCATGGCGCATTCGCTGGTCTACTGGTCGCAGGGGGTCGTTAAACACGGGCTTATGGGCCCTCGAGTCCCATACCCGCCAGCTGGCGCTCGAGCTCGCGCCCCACGGGATCGCCGTCAACGCCCTGCGGGGCGGCGTGACCGATACGCCGGCGCTGCGGAAGATTCCCGGGAACGAGAAGCTCGTCGAGATCGCGACGCAGCGGAATCCGCACCACCGGCTCACGACCCCCGCCGACCTCGGCGGCGCAATCGTGGCACTGTCCAATCCCGGCGCCGACTGGATCACGGGCAACGTGATCAACGTCGACGGCGGCGAGGAGGTCTCCGCCTAGGGGCTAGGGGCTAGGGGCTAGGGGCTCGGGATTGGGGACTCGTGAAAACCCTCCAGGAAGCACGGATCACGCTGCGCGACTACCGGCCGACCGAAATTCCTCTGGAAGCCGGGATGATTCCGGCCGCCGTCGCCGTGATCCTGCACGACGGCGACGAAGGGCTCGAGGCGCTGTTCATCCAGCGGGCGGTGCGCGCCGGCGATACCTGGTCAGGCCAGATCGCCTTTCCCGGCGGCCGCCGCGATCCCGGCGATGCCGATCTCCGGGCGACCGCAATCCGCGAAACGATGGAGGAAGTCGGCGTCGATTTGTCAGCCGCGGAACCGCTGGGAGTGCTCGACGACCTATACCCGCGGACGCCGGTGCTCCCGCCCGTCGTCGTTCGCCCTTTTGTATTCGCGTTGACAGCCCGGCCAACCATTGTCGTCGGCCCGGAGGTCCAGGATGCCTTTTGGGTGTCGTTCCGAGCCCTTCAGGCCCCCGCCGCACGGGGAGAGGTCATAGTCGATCATCCTGGCATCCCCCGACGGGTACTTCCTGCGTACACACTGGGGAATCGCACTATCTGGGGCATGAGTGAGCGCATTCTCACACCGTTAATTAGCCTAGTTTCTTAGTCTTACAAAATCCACATCTTCGCTTGACAATATTTGAGACTTAGGCTAGCCTAACAGCCTGTCTCGTTGACAGGGCTTTGTCCCCGGGGGTTGCATGAACGCCACGACTCGATCACCACAACCGCCGCTGACACGGTCCGTCGAAGACTATCTCAAATCTGTTTTTCATCTCACCAGCCAGGGCGGTTTCGCGACGACGAGCGACATCGCGGAAATGCTCTCGGTCGCGCCTCCGTCGGTCAGCGGCATGATGAAGCGGCTCTCCGAAACCGGGCTCATCGAGCACGTCCCGTATCGCGGGGTGCAGCTCACTCCTCAGGGACGTCGCGCGGCGCTGCAAATGATCCGTCGTCACCGCATTCTCGAATCGTACCTCACGAGCAAGCTGGGCTACGACTGGGGCGACGTCCACGTCGAGGCCGAGCAACTGGAGCATGCGGTGTCGGAGAAGTTGATCGGGCGCATGGCGGATGCGCTGGGCGAGCCACGGTACGATCCGCACGGCGCGCCGATTCCCACCGCGGCCGGGGAAATCGAAGAAGCGGAGCTCGTGAGGCTCGCCGAGACGAAAGTGGGCAGCAGCGTCGTGCTTCAGGAGGTGGGCGACGAGAACACAGAGCGGCTGCACTACCTCGCCGAGCAGGGGCTGACGCCGGGCGTGCACCTGGCGGTGATCGACCGGCAGCCGTTCAATGGTCCGACGATCGTGCGCCTGGGCGACGGGACCACCCGCGTCGTGGGTCAGGAGCTGGCGTTGCTGCTCTTGTGCAGGCCCGTCGATGGCGAATAGCGCGATCGACGCGGGTTGGCGCCATTCGCGGCTGACGCCCAGCCTCGCCGAGGTCTACCGCACCGTCCCGGTCAGACCGGGCGCGTGGTGGAAGAAGGCGCTCGCGTTCGCAGGTCCGGGATACCTCGTCGCCGTGGGTTACATGGATCCCGGCAACTGGGCCACCGATCTCGCGGGCGGTGCGCGGTTCGGCTACACGCTCCTCACCGTGATCCTGTTGTCGAACTTGATGGCGATCCTGTTGCAGGGTCTCGCCGCAAAACTCGGCATCGTGAGCGGCCGCGATCTCGCGCAGGCGTGCCGCGATCACTATTCGCGGCCGGTCTCGTTTTTCCTGTGGATCATCTGCGAGATCGCGATCGCCGCGTGCGATCTGGCGGAAGTCATCGGCTCCGCGATCGCCCTGAACCTGTTGTTCGGCATCCCGCTCGCGTGGGGGATCGTCATCACGTCGCTCGACGTGCTGATCGTGCTCTACATGCAACACAAGGGATTCCGGTTGCTCGAGGCCCTGGTCGTCGTCTTGATCGCGACGATCGCCGGCTGCTTCCTGTTCGAGATTCTGATCTCCAAGCCCGACGCCGGCGCGGTGTTCGCGGGGTTCCTACCCAGTGCGTCGATTCTGAAAGATCCCGACAGGCTCTATATCTCGATCGGCATCCTGGGCGCGACCGTGATGCCGCACAACCTGTATCTCCACTCCTCCGTCGTGCAGACGCGGAGCTACGATGAGACGCCGGCAGGCAGGCGGGAGGCGGTGAAGTTCGCGTTCATCGATTCGACCGT
>QHUF01000062.1 GCA_003221075.1 Gemmatimonadota bacterium | reverse complement strand
ACCCGGCGTGCTTCAGCCGGCCGGCCCGTCAGCGAATAGAGCGCAGCGGCGATGAGCGCGATGTCGGGATTCTTGGGATCGAGCCGGCGCGCCCGCTCCAGCTCGGACTCCGCCTCGGCGTAGCGCCCCGCGCGCAGATAGGTGAGGCCGAGGTTGGCGTACCCGAGCGGATCGCGCGGCGCGAGCGCGATCACGTTGCGAAACTCCTGCTCGGCCTCGGCCAGGCGTCCGCGTTGCAAATGTTCCAGACCGACCGTCCGCGCCGTGATCAGCGCGCCCTGATCGATGGGCTTCTCGCGGCACGCGACGGCTCCGCAGAGCAGCAAGGCAACGAGCGAACCGAAAGTTTTCACGCTATACTGGCGCCCCCGCCCCATGCGAAAACAGCTGCCGTTTCTGCTTGCGACCGCCCTGGCCACGCTTTGCTGTCGTCGCGTGCCGACCGTACCTCCGCTCTTCGAAGCGGTCGGGGGTGCGACTACTGGAATCACATTTGCCAATACGGTTCCGGAAGACTCCGCGGTCAACATCGTCAATTACCTCTACTACTACAACGGGGGCGGCGTCGCGGCCGGCGACATCGACGGTGATGGACTGGTCGATTTGTATTTCACGTCGAACCTGGGCGCGAACCGCCTGTACCGCAACTTGGGCAATTTTCGGTTCGAGGATATCACCGCGCGGGCGGGCGTCGCCGATTCCGTCGGCTGGAAAAGCGGCGTCACGATGGCCGACGTCAACGGCGACGGACGCCTCGATATCTACGTTTCGGGCGTGAACTATCTCGCCATGAACGGCCGCAACGTCCTGTACATCAACAACGGCGACGGCACGTTCACCGACCGCGCCGAAGAGTACGGACTCGGATTCTCCGGCTACTCCACCCAGGCCGCCTTCTTCGATTACGACGGCGATGGCGACCTCGACATGTACCTGCTCAACAGCTCCACGCTCCCGGAGCGCTCGGCCAGCCGAAGCACGAGCCGCACCGAGCGCAACCCGCGTGCCGGCGACCTGCTCTATCGCAACGATCGCGGGCATTTCGTGGACGTCAGTGCCGGCGCGCACATCTACGGGGGCGTGGAAGGGTTTGGCCTGGGCATCGCGGTGAGCGACGTCAATCTCGACGGTTGTCCCGACATCTACATCGCCAACGATTTTCCCGAGAACGACTTCCTCTACCTCAACAACTGCGACGGGACCTTCACCGAATCGATCGCCCAAGCCACGGGACACACGAGCCGGTTCTCCATGGGCGCGGATGCGGCGGACTTTAACAACGACGGCCGGCCGGATATCGCCGTGCTCGACATGCTGCCCGACAGCGAGCGGATCCTCAAGACCGCGGCCACCACCGAGAGCTATACGCTGTTCAACATGAAGCTGGCGGCGGGCTATCACTACCAATACGCGCGCAACACGCTACAGCTGAACCGCGGCGTCACGGGAGGGAAGCTCCGTTTCAGCGAGATCGGGCCGCTCGCCGGTATCGCCGCGACCGACTGGAGCTGGGCGCCCCTCTTTGCCGACTTCGACAACGACGGGCGCAAGGATCTGTTCGTGACCACCGGCATCAATCGCCGCCCGAACGATCTCGACTACATCGCGTCGTTGGCCTCGATCCCCACCGGCGTCGAGCCCCCGGTCGCGCGACTCATTGCGAAGATGCCGCACGTGCCGCAGCCGAATTACGCGTTCCACAACAACGGCGACTTGACCTTCACCAACCTGGCCGCCGCCTGGGGACTCGACGCCGCGGGATTCTCCAATGGCGCCGCCTACGTCGATCTCGATAACGACGGGGCGCTCGACCTGGTAGTGAACAATCTCAACGCGCCTGCGACGGTGTATCGCAATCGCGCCCATGACCTGGACAGCGCCGGTCACCACTTTCTCACGGTGAGCCTGCGCGGCTCCGGCGCCAATACCGGCGGCGTGGGTGCTAAGGTCATGATTGCCGCCGGCGGTTCGCATCAGCTCGTTGAAGTGATGCCCACGCGCGGCTTCGAATCATCGGTCGATCCGCGCGCTCACTTTGGACTCGGCGCGACGTCGCGTGTGGACTCCCTGACCGTCATTTGGCCCGATCGGCGCTCGCAAGTGCTGGAGAATGTCGCCGCAGATCGTATCATCACATTGTCGCAATCGGATGCGCGCAGCCATCCGCCCATCCGCCCATCCGCCCATCCGCCACTTTTCTCGGACGTCACCGATCGGCTGCCAATCAGCTACAAGCACGCCGACAACACGTTCTTCGACTTCGGCCGAGAGCCCCTGATGCCGCATCTGCTCTCGACCGAGGGGCCTGCCCTGGCGGTCGGCGACGTCAACGGTGACGGTTTGGACGACATCTACGCGGGCGGCGCCAAATGGCAGGCGGGCGCGCTGTTCCTGCAGGACGCGGCCGGCCGTTTCCGCGCCGCGGCCCAGCCCGCCTTTCGCACCGACAGTCTGGACGAAGACGTGGACGCCGCGCTGTTCGATGTGGACGGCGACGGCGATCTCGATCTCTACGTCGTGAGCGGCGGCAACGAATTCTGGGAGGGCGCGCCGCTGCAGGACCGGCTGTACCTGAACGATGGGCGCGGCAATTTCAGCCGTGCCGAGGGCGCGTTGCCAGCGTTCTTCCACAACGGCTCCTGCATCGCGGCGAGCGGCGATTTCCTCTTTGTTGGCAGCCGTGTCGTCGCGCGGCAGTATGGCGTGACGCCGCGCAGCTATTTGCTGGAGAATGATGGGCACGGGCGCTTCCGCGACGTCACCGCCCTCAAGGCTCCGGGCCTGGACTCAGTCGGGATGGTCAGCCGGGCGACGTGGGTGGACTACGACGGCGACGGCAAGCTCGATCTGATCGTCGTCGGCGAATGGATGCCGGTGCGCGTGTTTCACCAGGAGAACGGCCGGTTCGTCGACCGCACCACCGAGGCCGGCTTCGCAGGCTCGAGCGGCTGGTGGACCAGCATCCAGGCGGCGGACTTGAACGGCGACGGCCGTCCCGACCTCGTGCTCGGCAATCTCGGCTTGAACTCCTTGATCCGAGCGTCGCGCGCGGAGCCGGCGCGGCTGTACGTGGGCGACTTCTTCAATTCGGGAAAGCTCGTGCAGATCCTCACGTCGTACCGCCACGGCGTCAGCTATCCGTTCGTGGGCCGCGACGAGTTCTTGCAAGCAATGCCGTCCCTGCGCAGCAAGTATCCGACGTACTCGTCATTCGGGGCGAGCCGCATTCAGAACATCATCCCGGGTCGGGAGCTGAAGAAGTCGCACGTGCTCGAGGCCGATACGTTCGCGAGTGCCATCGCGCTCAACCGGGGGGACGGAACGTTCGAGCTGCATGCGCTTCCCGCGGAGGCGCAGTTCGCTCCGATATACGCCTCGCTGGCCGGCGACTTCGACGGCGATGGAAAGATCGATCTCGTCACTGCCGGCAATTTCTACGGTGTGACGCCGCTGGAGGGCCGCTACGACGCGAGCTACGGCCTGTTACTGCGTGGTGACGGCCACGGCGGATTTGCCGCGGTGGACATGGGGCAGAGCGGCCTGGCGATCGACCGACAAGTCCGCCACATGGCTTTGCTCAAGCGGGCCAACGGCGATCGGCTGATTGTCGTGGCACGGAACAACGACCGGCTGCAGCTAGAGCAGATATCCCCGCTTCATTAGGTTCTGCGCCGACGCCGCGTATCCCGCGGCATCCGGCAGATACCAGCCGAGCGCGTCGGCCAGACGGTCGTAGATATTGAAGAGCGCGCAGACGTTGATCGCGTCTTCGATGGCGTCATCCGACAGGCCGGCGGCTCGCAACGGCGCGACATCGGCGGGCCGAACGTCATTCGGCCGCAGCGTCAGCTTCTCCAGGAACCCCAGAGTCGAGCGCAGCTTCGCATCGATGGGCGCGGTGCGCCAATCATCCAGCACGGCCTTTACGACTTTGGAGTCTTTCAGGGCCAGCGCCGCGACCGCGGCGTGGGACTCCGTTCAGAAGACGCATTTGTTCAGGCGTGAGGTGAACGCGGCGAACAGCTCACGGTCGCCGATGCTCCAGTCCGACGGACCGCGCATCACCGCCTGCGTCCAGGCGCACTGCGGCGCGCCGAAGAACTCGGGCCGGTACATGAGCGTCTTGACGACATCGGGAACGCGGCGGCCGCCCACGATCCGGATGAGCGTGAGGATCAGCTTTTGCTTGAGCCGATGGCGGTGCTCGACCGCGCGGACGCGCATCAGTCAGGCTCCTCGCCGCGCAGCGCGGCCATGCCCCGGTCGAGCCGGTGCAGCGCGGCCCCGACCGATGCGAGGACGGTGATCTCGAAGAGGGCGTCATCGGAATGACCGGCGCGTTGCAGAGCTGCGATGTCCGCATCGGTGACTTTGTAGGCGTGGCGCTTGACGGTGTCTACGTAGCCGGCCAGCGCAGGGGGGATGGACCCCTGTTCCAGGACGGCGCGGCGTTGCGTATCGGGCGTATCCCCGGGGGCATTCAAGAGCGCGTCCACGAGCCGCTTTCGGAAATCATCGTAGCGCATGCCGGAATGTACGTGGGCTTTCTGATCCTTGACACCCTCTGGGCGGGGGTGCCTTTTGTGAATCCCCGATGAAAGTTCTTACCGTCACAGCCTGAGAGGTCGTATGCGCCGTATCCATTGTCTGACGGGTGCGCTCCTGGCCCTGGCCTGGGCCGCACCGCTCGTCGCTCAGCAGCCCACCGGTACCATTCGCGGACGTATCACCGACAACAGCACGCAACAACCGATTGCAGGGGTCACCATCGCGGTCGGCACCCGGAACACCGTGACGCGCGGGGATGGT
>QHUF01000061.1 GCA_003221075.1 Gemmatimonadota bacterium | reverse complement strand
TGCTGAACAGAATCGTGAACGGACGCACTGTGACCCCGATGGCTACGAGAATCAGCCACCCGCCGATTCCAGCCTCCGTCCCAGCTGGTACATCAGCGACGCCGGCGTACGTGCCGGGCACACCGGGCAACGCGAGCTGTGCGCGCGACACCCGCAGCGCGGCGACAGCGGCAATCCCGGCGGCGCACAGTGCGGCGAACAGGATCGACCAGTTGAGATGTCCGGCGTCGCCCGCGGGCTGGGTCGCGGGTGGGCGGATTGTGAAGACGAGCAGCTCACGGGCCCGCGCGAGGTCTTTCATGTGCGAGGCGGCATCCACGGGTTTTACGTGATCCGCCAGCGACTCGTACTCCCACTCCAGCTTGAACACCCTGTCCGCGACGCTCAGCCGGCGGGAGAAACGCGTCGCCGGCGTCGTGATGTGCTCCTCGCGCGGGCGGATATTCCATCCCTCCGGGGTTTCGGCATTGATCACGTAGCGAATGTGCGTGTGATGGCGCACGGCGAGCGGCATTTTGCGATTCGCGCCCGTGACGCGCGGCACGCTGACGGAAAGGTCCAACGGCTCGAACGTGCCGGTCGGGCTTTCGCCCGTGCCGCCCGACCAGAAATCCGGAATGGTATAACGCTCGACCGTGCGAATGATGTTGTCGGTCTCGTTGTCGTCCACACTCGGCAGGTCGTCCGAACGGATGGAGGGATAGAGCTCCGAGTAGAAGTTTGTGTATTGCTGCTGCAGCTCCTTCCGGGATCGAGCGCCGATCCATGCGCGCGTATCGTTGGCGCTGGCCCCGCGGTATTCGGTCACCACGTGCATCGTTGCCGGATCGTCGCGGCCGCCGATGTAGAAATTCACGCTCACGTCGGTGGTCGGCTCGAGGGGTCCCATACCCTCCATGGGCACGAGCGAGTCGATGCCCCCGCCGAGCACCAGCGCGTTGCCGAACCAGGCGGCGACGTCCTTGAGCCCGCCGCGCTGGTACAGCCCGGTAGGATCGATCCAATACCGCCGGCCGCCGAGCTCGACCTGCACGATCGCGTGATCGAAAACGGTCGCGGTCGGTTGGAATTCCGCGACGTGGTCCCGGTACGCTGTGCTGACCAGCGCCGGCCGGGCGGTCACACCGAGTGCGCGCAGCATCGTGACGAGCAGCAGCGTCTTGTCTTTGCAATCGCCGTAGCGCCGGCGCATCACGGTCGCGGGGAGATAGGGACGGTGCGAGTTGACGCCGATCTCCACGCCCATATAGCGGATCTCGTCCTGGACGAAGCGCAGCGCTGCCAGGGTACGACGTTCGGGCGATTCCGATGACGCCCGAATGCGCTCGATCGTGGGCTGCAACGTGGCAGGGACCTCGACATCGGGAAACAGGGAATCGCCCCAGACGGCGACGGCCGACCAGCTCGCGAAGTCGCTCAATTGTACCGAGGCGTACGGATCGTACCAGCTCGGGAGATCGGGGTCCGCGATCTGCGCCGGCACGTTGTGCTCCGACCATTCGTATTCCGTCGTCGCGCCGGCGTTGGTAATCGTCGGTTGGAGCGCGGTCTGCCTGGAACGGATGAACAGGGGACGCCCGGCCGGCCACAACAATCGGAAGTACAGCTGCATGATTGGGGCGTCGTCCTGCAGCGTTGGCTGCGCCTTGTAGTGGCTGCCGAACACGGGATTGGTGCCCCGCCGCGTGAAGCTGTACTCCACGACATCGCCGCGGCGCACGTCCTCGAGGAGGACGACTACCGAGAGCGAGGCATCGTAGATCTGCTCTTCCAGCTCGGTTTCGCGTTGCGCCACGCGCACGCGACTGGGCTTGAGCTCGTCGATGATCCGGTCGCCGCGCCGGAGCCGCACGGAGTGAAGGACCAGCCGTTGGTAGGAAGAATCGAATACGATCTCGAGCTGCGAGTTCTGCTGGACCGCGCCCTCATCCAAAAGGCGGTAGGCGACGTGCCAGTATTGCTCGACCCCGGTTGCGCGGACGGCGTCCTGGCGATCGGAGAGCAACCGTTCGGTCCCCTCGGTCGCCAGGTGTGGCGCCGAGAGGACCGGCTCCCGGAGCTTCACCCACGGAGCGGGCGGACCGATCTCGTAGGGGGTCTGTGCCGCGAGCCTGCCGACCCCGGCGATGACGATCGCGATGCAGGCGAGACCGCGAAGTAATTCGTCGCCGGCTCGACTTCGAACTGGCCGCGCGTCGAGTCGGTGAAGTCCACCGGCGCGCGCTCGCGCTTGGTCACGGCGTCGAGGGCGCCGATCGACCAGCCGCTGGGGGTGCGCCCCGTGAGCTTCGCAGCACCGCATTGCCTCGCAGAGAACGGAAGGTGAAGCTCGGGTCGGTGAGAGTATCCGTCGGTGCCCCGTCTCCCAGGGTGTCCGCGTCCAGGAGAATCGTTGCCGGATCGCGCGAGGGGTTCGCCGCCGGCTGGACAACCACGGTGCCGAAGTCACGCCCGTACTGGAGCCGCTGCGCGGTCCGGGGCGCGGCGTACACGTTGTACCGGCTGTACGCCCCCGTGGCAATCAGCGGCTGCATGAACAGCTCGAGCGTCAAGTTCGGTGAGAACGTGACATTGAAGCGCGTGTCCATCGACACCGAGTTCTGCGTCAGGTGCGCGAACACATAGCGCGTGCCGAAGAACGACGTCGCCGTCGGGTCAGCGTAGCTGTCGACTAACTGGAATCCCGTCTTGGATCGGTTGATCGACGGGTTCAAGGAGACCGTCACGTTGGAGCGCGGGCGCAGCTCGAGCCCGAGACTCGCCCCTTTGCTGCAATCCCCCTCGCTGTTGCAGCCGTAGTTCGCGTTCAACTGACCGACCACCGCTTTGCGAGAGTCCGTATTGACGTTGAGCGAGTAGAAGTCGTTCGCCGGCACGCGCACCAGCGGTCCACCGCGCGTCAACCGGTCGTCGAAGACGCTGGGCTGGTGAATCCAGAAGCCGCTGATGTTCCAGTAACTCAAGGTCGAGATCTGACCGTACAGTTGCCCCTGGCGGCCGTTCAGATCGCCGTCGAACGTGTACTGCTGCTGGCCGCCGGCGATGAACACGAGCTGCCGGTACCACTTCGTCGGCTTGGTCCACAGCGGAAAGATGTTCGCGGACATCCACCAGTAATCCGCGCGCGAGAAGAACGCGATGTCGTTGTTGTTGTACGCCGGCGTGCGGAAGTTGGTCGTGATCTCCCCGAGCCAATGACCCTGCTCCTTGGAGAGCCGCGCGAAGCCGCCGAGCCCGGCCATGCCGGTGCGCGGGGCGCGCGAGTCGGCCGTATCGGGCCGATCGGGCCGCTGGAAAAAGTGCGCCGAGCCGAAGCGGATGCGCCGCATCGCCGCCGTATCGCCTTCGACATGCGTCGCCGCCAGCTGCGCCATCAACCGGTACGTCCGTTTGCTCCACCAGCTGTCGCTCGACACCCCGAAGGTCTCGGCATGGTGAGACAGCCGCGCTTGCAGGTAGGGATCGCCGAGGTCGCGGTAGACCGAGGTGGCCATTGCCTTGATCTGCGTCGCGCCTCCGCGCAGATCCTTGGCCGCGCGGGCCGCGAAGTAATTCGTCGCCGGCTCGACTTCGAACTGGCCGCGCGTCGAGTCGGTGAAGTCCACCGGCGCGCGCTCGCGCTTGGTCACGGCGTCGAGGGCGCCGATCGACCAGCCGCTGGGGGTGCGCCCCGTGAGCTTCGCAGCACCGAGGATCGTGGAGTTCTCCGGCATGTCGGCGTACTGCACCGACGGCGCCAGTCCGGCGCGGAACGGTGAGACCTGCGGCGGGCGGCCGATACGGCGCGTGGCCAGCATCGAGAGACTCGACACGTTGGAGCAGAAGAAGCAGCTGAAACCGCCGAGGCCGAAGTACCCCGCTCCCTCGACGAAGAACGGCCGCTTCTCGTCGAAAAATGTCTCGAACGCCGACAGATTGACGACGGCGGGATCGACTTCGACCTGGCCGAAGTCGGGGTTCACGGTCGCATTGAGCGTGAGGTTCGACGTCACGCGGAGCATCGCATCCCCGCCGACGCGCCCGTCCATTGCGTGCGGATCGAAGAACGGATCGCTGCGGTCCCCCGGCACGTTCGACGACCGGCCCACGAGATAGGGCACCACTTCAGCGCGGCCGGGTGGATGCCGGATCACGAGGCCCTGCAGGTGGCCGAACATGGACGGGCCGCCTGTCTCGTCCAACCGCCACCACGCCCACTGCGACAATTCATTGAGCCGGTTTTCCTGGCGCCATATCTGCAGGCCCCAGGTCTGCTCCGCGGACGTCGACGGGTAGCGCAGCTGCGAGAACGGAATCCGCAGCTCGGCGGTCCAGCCGACCGAGTCGATATTGGTCGCAACTTCCCAGACCGGATCCCAGGACGGATCGCCGCCGCCGCCGAGCCCGTTGGCGTCCTGCTTCACGCCCGATGGATTGACCTGGAAGAACAGGCGTCCAATGTGATCGTGATAGGTGTCGAAGATGACTTCCAGGTAATCGGAGTTCATGTCGGCGTCGCGTCGCACGAGGCGAGTCCGGACGCCGCGCGCGCCGGAGTCGTCGTACATCCGCGCGCCGACGTAGATCGCCGCGTCGTCGTACACGAACCGCACCTCGGTGCGCTGGGTGGCGGAGTCGCCGGAGTGCGGCTGGGCCTGGCGCAAGCCGGTCGCCGCCGGCGCCGTCCGCCATACTCCCTCGTCGAGCTTGCCGTCGAGATGGATCGGCTCGCGGAGCTGCACCGCCCGGACTTCAGGCGGGGTGTGGGGGTGGACGTTCTGGGCTATTAAGGAAGGCGCATACAGCACGGCGAGAAGGACGGTGAGTCTCGGCATCGTGGTCACTTGGGCTAGGATACAAGCTTGGACGCGGCCAGAAAGGAAAAGGTTGCCGCCCTGACTGGAGCCTTACAATCTCCTTCATTAGATATGTGCAACCGATGACACCACGCGAACCGTCTGCTCCGCCCGCTCCGACTCCTGCTGCCCCGCCCAATCACCTTCCGGAACGCATCCGGATGCTGACCGACATCAGCGAGAATCTGTGGTGGAGCTGGCAGCTCGACGCGCGTGAGCTGTTCCACCGCATCGACCGGCGCTTGTGGGAAGGCACACGGCACAACGCCGTGCAGTTTCTGCGGCAGGTCTCCCCAGACCGCCTCGCGGAGCACGCCCAGGATCCGATATCGCTCGAGCGCTACGATCGCGTCGTGCGGCGGTTCGAGCGGCTTACGCAAAAGAACGGCACCTGGTTTGCCAGCCGTTATCCCGAGCTGCTGAACCGGTCGATTGCGTACTTCTCCGCCGAATTTGCGCTGCACCGTTCACTGCCGATCTATTCCGGCGGCCTCGGCGTGCTCGCGGGCGACCATTGCAAGGAAGCGTCCGACCTGGGCGTCCCGCTGATTGGCGTCGGCCTGTACTATCACGGCGGCTATTTCGATCAACACATCGGCCTGGATGGATGGCAGCGCGATTCCGACGATCCCGTCGATCCCACGGTGAACCCCGTCGCCCGGGTGAACGGCTCTGACGGCAAGCCGTGCGTCGTCGCGGTCACCATCTCTGGTCGCGAAGTCCGGGTCGGCGCGTGGCGCGTCATGGTGGGGCGGATTCCCGTTTACTTGCTCGATACCGACCTCGAGTCCAATGATGCAGGCGACCGGCAGTTGACGGCGCGACTGTACACGGGTGCGCCGGAATGGCGCCTGCGGCAAGAGTGGGTGCTCGGCGTCGGCGGCGTCCGTCTCTTGCGTGCCCTCGGCCTTCAGCCGGATGTCTGGCACGCGAACGAGGGGCACGCGGCCTTCATGTTCATCGAGCGCATGCGCGAGCTGACGGCAACAGGGCTCACCCCTGCACAGGCGGAAGCGCAGATCCGCGCGACGAGCCTGTTTACGACGCACACCCCGGTTGCCGCGGGGCACGACGTCTTTACTACAGATCAGCTCGAGCAAGTAACCGGGCCGTTCTGGAACGCGATGGGTCTGACCCACGACCAATTCATGGCGCTCGGAAAACCACACGAGTCTGATCGGCGCTTCGAGATGACCGTATTGTCACTACGGCTTGGGGGCCGCGTGAACGCCGTGTCGGCTCGACACCGCGAAGAATCGCGCCGGATCTGGCGATGGATGTGGGGCGACAAGCCCGCCACGGACGTGCCCATCGACCATGTGACGAATGGCGTGCACCTCAGCACATGGATGGCGCGACCGATTCGGGATCTGCTGGCCAAGTCCCTGGGGTCGGATTGGGAGCTAGAGGCTGAACCAGCAGCCGTCGCCGCCGCCGTACGCGCGGCTGATGATGACCGGCTGTGGGCGATCCACGACAGCCTCCGCCATCTGCTCTTTCACTACATCCGTGAGGAAGCCCGGCACCGCTGGCGCGACAAATGGAACGATGCGGCGAAACTGGCTGCATCGGGCGCGCTCCTTTCCCCTGCCGTGTTCACGATCGGTTTCGCCCGGCGCTTCGCGACCTACAAGCGCGCCGACCTGCTCCTCCATGATCCGGAACGGCTGCGGCGTCTCTTGACCGACCCGCGCCGTCCCGTCCAGATCATCTTCTCGGGCAAGGCGCATCCAGCTGACGACCCGGGCAAGCGCGTGCTCCAGCAGGTGTTCATGGCCGCGCAGGATCCCCGGTTCGAGGGCAGGATCGCTTTCTTAGAGGATTACGAGGTCCACCTGGCGCACCGCCTCGTGGCGGGCGTTGACCTGTGGCTCAATCTGCCGCGGGTGCCCCTGGAGGCCTGCGGCACGAGCGGCATGAAGGCGGCGCTGAACGGGGTGCCGCAGCTGGGGACGCTGGATGGCTGGTGGGCCGAGGGATACACCGGCGAGAACGGATGGGCGATCCCGCTCGCGTCGGGG
>QHUF01000226.1 GCA_003221075.1 Gemmatimonadota bacterium | reverse complement strand
AGACTCTGGCGGCGCAGCGCCGCCTCGGCACAGCGCTGCGGCTCAGCTGGAGCAAGAAAGCCAGGCGCGGCTTCTTCCTGCGCGCCGAGGATTTCTTCGGCTTCACGAAACGGCTGGCGCGCGAGCGCGCGGAGCTGCTCATAGAGATGAAGGAGGTCACCGCGCAGTACCGCGCGCAGGATCGATCGAAGTACGCCGAGGGCCTCGCCCAGGGCCCGCTCGCAGGTTCGCTCGCGGCGATGGAGCAGCGCTATGGCGCCGATCTCGATGCGAATTCACACGGTCAGAGTTTTCTGAAGCTCTTTCAGTCGCGGTTCGTGCCCGGTGGCTTGTACCTGCTGGACGAGCCCGAGGCGCCGCTCTCGCCACAGAGCCAGCTCGCGCTGCTCGCGATGATCGGGGACATGGTGAGCCAGAACGCCCAGTTCATCATTGCAACGCATTCGCCGATGCTGCTCGCCTTCCCCGACGCACAGATCTACAGCTTTGACAAGACGCCCGTTGCGGTGGTGGCGTATGAAGAATTGGATCACGTGCGATTGACGAGAGACTTTCTCAACGCGCCGGAGCGATATCTAAACCAGATCTTCGATAAGAAGACCCCCTCTCCGCAACGCGGAGAGGGGGCCAGGGGGTGAGGCCGGGGACGGCAGGGGAGGTTACCGAATCCCGATCGACACCCCGACTTGATACACACGCATGTCCACCGGCGTCGTGACTTGCTGTGCGGTGAAGCTCCCGTCAGAGTTCTGCGTCAGGCCGCCGGCCGGCACGTAGGTCACGCGATCGTGCCGCACACCGCGAGCGCCAATGTCGATCGCGATGGGTGTGTGACCGGCCGTAATGCCGAGCAGCACGCCGCCGCCCGCGGACCGCATCCAGGTCGTGTGACCGTCGAGCCAATCGCTGGCGGAGCAGCCACAGCTGTTGTAGCTGGCATTGCTCCAGAACAGGGATCCGCCCATCGTCGCAAACCCGTAGAACCGCAATGCGCCATTGCCCAAGGTCACTTGTGGGCCGGCGCCAAGAGTGCCGATCTGTGAAGTGGTAGAGACGCCGTAGCCCTGGTACGACACGTCGTACGCCATCCAGGCGCCCTCGACACGAAGCGCGAGCAGGCCTCCACTCGTCACGCCGAAGATCGAGAGCCCGGCGGCGACATCGCCATTCCGGCTGAATTCACCGAGCGGCTCAGCGACGACCAAGGCGGCCCCGAAGCTCCCGTTGCCGCCGCGGTGGACCTCACGCAGCGCCGAGCGCTGAGCCATCAGGGGACTCGTAACGACCGTGAGGCCCAGCACCGCCATGCCGATCCGCCGCATAATCGCCGTCCTGTGAGAGTGGAAATGGGCTGCGCGTAGCGGAAAGGCAATGCACGTGCCAAGCTTTTCGCCCTATGACGGCGCGCCGGGCGTGACCTCAAAAAGGGACATTTGGGAGCCGGGATGGACCAGATCAGCTACGACGATTTTTCCAAGATCGATATCCGCGTCGGCCGGATCGTCCAGGCCGAGCTCTTTCCGCAGGCGCGCAAGCCGGCCTACAAGCTACGAATCGATTTTGGGCCGGCGATCGGCATGAAGAATTCGAGCGCGCAAATCACGAAGTACTACGAGCCGCAGGACCTCGTCGGAAAGCTGGTGCTGGGCGTCGTGAACTTCCCGCCCCGCCAGATCGCGACGTTTTTTTCGGAGGTGTTGACGCTAGGGGTGATTCTTGGGGAGGGTGACATCTGTCTGATCCACCCCGATCGCGACGTGCCGCTGGGCGCTCCGATTCGCTGAGTCGCCGAAACGCTTTTCGACGTAATCCTCGAGCAGTCGCAGAAAATCAGACACGATCGCGTCACCTTTCAGTGTGACCTTGAGCGCCCCGTCGACGTACACCGGCGCGCGCGGCTCTTCAGCGGTCCCCGGCAATGAAATGCCGATGTCAGCGTGCTTCGACTCCCCCGGCCCGTTGACGACGCACCCCATGACGGCAACGCGGAGCTCCTCCGAACCGGGATAGCGGGCCTGCCAGGCGGGCCGCTGATCGCGCAGGTAGGTCTGGATTTGCTCCGCCATCTCCTGAAAGAACGTCGACGTTGTGCGACCGCAGCCCGGGCACGCGGTGACCTGGGGCGTGAAGCTGCGGATTCCGAGCGATTGGAGCACCTGCTGGGCAACCTGCACTTCCTCGGTGCGATCGCCGCCGGGTCGCGGCGTCAGCGAAACGCGAATCGTGTCCCCGATCCCCTCCTGCAGCAGAATCGACAGCCCGGCCGTGCTCGCCACGACCCCCTTCGTTCCCATGCCCGCCTCGGTGAGCCCGAGGTGCAGTGGATAGTCGGACCGCTCGGCGAGCATCCGATAGACGGCGACGAGATCCTGAACGCCTGAGACCTTGGCGGAGAGGATGATGTGATCGTGCGGGAGCCCGGATTCCTCCGCCAGCTCGGCCGAGCGCATGGCGCTTTCGACCATCGCATCCATGGTCACGTCGCGCGCGTCTCGCGGCTCGGCGAGGGTGGCGTTCGCGTCCATCATTTCGGTGAGGAGCTGCTGATCGAGGCTGCCCCAGTTCACGCCGATCCGGACCGGCTTCCCTTCGTTCATCGCCACGTGGATGATCGTGCGGAAGTTGTCGTCGCGGCGCTTGGTACCGACGTTGCCGGGATTGATGCGGTACTTGGCGAGCGCTCGCGCACAGTCCGGATATTTGGTGAGCAGCAGGTGGCCGTTGTAGTGAAAGTCGCCGATGACCGGGACATCGACATCGGCCACGATCGCGGGAACCGCGCGCGCCGCCTCATCGGTGTTCACCGTGACGCGCACCAGCTCGCTGCCGGCCGCGTGCAGCGCGCGCACCTGCGCGGCCGTGGCGGCGGCGTCGGCAGTATCGGTGTTGGTCATCGACTGGACGACGATCGGATGGGCACTGCCCACCGGCACGCCGCCCACGTTGACGGTGACCGTCGGGCGTCGGGTACTCACGGAGACAAATATAGCGCCGCTCAGGGCGGCGCCGCCCTAGAAGAGCTTGTCCTGCAGCGCGATTCTCAGGTGGAGATCTTGAAGCCGCAGCCGCCCGGTCATGTTAGGCCCGACATTTGTTGCAATGCGCGCGCGAATGCCGACCCAGAGCGTGTCCGTGTTGAAAACCGTATCCGCAAGGGACACCGACGTCGGCGGCAACAGCGAAACGGAGTCGCCGGCGACCAGAGGACCGCTTGAAGCTGTCAGGTAGGGCGTCCCAGTGAACACGCTGCCTTGCGTTTTCGAGAAGAACACATCGAAGCGGACGTTTCCACCACCGCCCGTGCATATGAGCGCCGCCGCCGCGGTGGCAGTGACCGAATCGACGGACGATTTCCCGAATCCGGGGGGCAGAAAGAACTGCCGCGACACGGTCGAGTCCGTCTGGGGTATTCCGCCCAGCACGCTGAACGACTTCACCGAATCGCTCGCCGCGAGGAAGCTCAACACGTCGACGTTGAGGATGACGCGACCTTGCCCACAGGCGGCGACGAGCACCAGGAGAGCGGCTGTCAAAGCCTTCATGTGTCGCCCCTTAATAGATCGAAATCGCCGTGGCCATTGTGATGGCCCGTTGCGTCGAGAGTGAATTGCTGTGCGTGAAGAATCCGACGTCCAGGCCGATCGGTCCGAGTCGCAGACCTCCGCCAAGTCCGAACTGCATTCTCTTGCGCTGATCGCGAGACACACCGCCGCGAAGCGCGAACGGGCCCGTCCGCTGCTCCACGCCCACATGGATGATCGTCCCGCGACCCGAGTTGACAACGTCGCCGCCCACGGTCGTGCCGGTGCCCATGCGCAATGCAGCGTTGGCCATGTAGGTGAGGGGCAGCTTCGTCTTCGTCTCGACATGATTCGTGTCGAGGGTCGTGACGAGATTGCCGGTCGCCGTGTTGTACGTGACGTGTTGCAGCTTCGTATCGGACCACGTTAGCTCCGCACCGATGTCGTTCACCCCGAGGCCCACCTCGAAGGGACCGCTGACCCACACGAGGCCCACGTCACCACCGACGCCCCGGCCATTGGCTTTGTTGGACGTGCGCAGCGTGTCGTTGACGCCCGCCGCCGGCGTGGTCCCGAAGATCGGATTGCCGACCAGGATCTGCGCCGGACCCGTGAGGCGCCCGTATGTCGCGCCCAGGTAGTAATGCACGGCGCCGCCGAGGTACAAGCCATCGTCTGTCGCCGGATCGGCACCATGGGTCAGGCGTCCGGCGAAACCGACCGTCGGAGCCAATCCCCCCTGTGCGACAGCGTTGCTCAAGAGTGAGAGCGTGTCTCCCGGCCGGACCCCCGTCACCGTGTCCGTAAGCGCACGCCGCAGCGCGCTGTCGAGCGTGAATGACACGTTGTACTGCAGGAAGCCCATCACGCCGAAATGAAAGCCGCCGAATCCAGCGCCCGCGTCAAACAACCGGCTGGTGCTGCCGATTCCGAAGTCCTGTTCGGGAATCAGCACGCGCGATCCGCCGAGGTTCATGATCAGTTGATTCTTGCCGATCGTGAATTCGACGTTGTTCGTCGGAGTGGGAGACTTCTTCACTTCGTAGAAGATCGGCGGATTGAAGATGAGGTTCGTCAGTGCGAACGGGTTGAACGCCGTTGATTTCGGATCGAACATCGGATCGCTGCCCAGCTGATTGATCGGGTGATCTTTGAAGAATTTGATCAGCCCGATCGGGATCGGGATCGAGAACTTCGGCGTTCCCGAAGTCCGACTGTTGGTTTTCAGGGCGCGATATGCGGGATTGAAGCGACGGGCGTTGCCGTCACGGCTGAGCGAGACCCCTCCCATGCCATAGCGCCGCGCGTCGAACGAAAACTGCGCGTGCGCGGGCCGCAGCGGAGCGAGTACGAGCAGCGCGAGCGCAACAGCGACGACTCCAGTTCGCACAGAGCACCTCGGACGGAGGAAAGGCCGCCACAACTTTGCACATTGTGCCCGATTTTTCCATTGTTTGGTGTGAGGAAGGTCACCCCAAACCCGCTTCAGGGTGCCGTCTGGAGCGTCAGAGTGACCCGTGTCCCTTTGCCGGGGCCGCTTTCGAGCGTGATCACGCCGCCCCAGCTCTCGACCAGGCGGCGTGTGATCGCCAGTCCCAACCCGGCGCCGCTCGATGTCGTGGAGAACGTCGGCTCGAACACCCGGGGCAGGACGTCGGCCGAAATCCCGTGGCCATCGTCGGCGACCACCAGCTGCCGGCCGCTCGCGGCGACTTGCACGGTCACCCGTGTCGCAGCGGCGTTCCGGGCGTTCTCCAGCAGGTTCACGAGCACTTCCTTCACTTCATCCTTCCGCGCGAGTGCCGGCGGAGGCGCACCGTTGCTCGTCTGCACTTCGAACCGCGGGGTCGCGCCGAGGTCGTAGAGCTGCACCACCTCGCGGGCGGTGGCCGCGAGATCCACCGGCTCGAGCGGCAGCCCCTCGGCCGGGGATGGCGCGCCGAACCGCGAAAACGCGCGCGCGATGCCGTCCAGCCGGTCGATTTCCGCCAAGATGCGCTCTGACGTTTCCTTGAGCGTCGCCTCGAACGTCGCGGACTGACCCTTCCCGCGAACCCGCTGCAGATGCTGGATGCCGAGCCGAATCGGCGTGAGCGGATTCTTGATTTCGTGGGCGACCTGACGCGCCATTTCGCCCCAGGCGAGCACCCGGGCGGCGCGCGTCAATGCCGTCGCATCGTCGAGCGCGATCACGCAACCGTCGGGCGCCGCTCCCAACAGCGCGAATTGCACGCGAATCTGCCGCCCGGCGACTTCGAATTCGCGCTCCTGAATCACGTCGCGGTTCGCGGCAATGAACTCGGCGACCGCCTGCCAGACGGGCGCCCAGCCCGCGGCCGTTGCCTGAGGCAGCACATTGCCGGGGGACAGCGTCTCGGTTCCTCCCAGCACCAGCTCGGACGCGCGGGGGTTCGCCATGGTAACGCGCAGCCCGTCATCCACCGCGATCACGCCGGTGGCGACGTTGGCCAGCACGCGCGCGGTCCGCAGTCGCGCTTCTTCGAGTGCCGCCTGGCTGCGGCGGACATCGGTGGCCATGCGGTCGAACGCGCTGAGCACCGGCTCGAATTCCCGTGGCGTGCCCGGCGGGAAGGCCGGCGGCTCGCTGCCCCGCCCCACTGCGATCGCCGCCTCGCGCAATGCGGCGACCGGTTTGGCGAGGCGCCGCGCCGCCAGCCCCGCCAGGTAGATCGCGGCCACCAACCCGACGAACGTCGCCAGCAGGATGCCGAAGGTGAGATCCTCCCGCTGCTCCCGAATGCGCTCGTCGTCCAACAGCTGCGGCACTGCCAGCACTCCCTGCTCATCGGGTGGACCCGGCGCAACGACGAGAAAGCCGACGCGGGTCGGCCGGCCGCCCGTGCGCGCGTCGATGGTCGTCTCGAGCTCGTCCTCGAGCGTGCCCCGGAAGACCTGGGGAGCGAGAAATGGATCGACCAACCCGAGCTCCGCCAGCGCCGGCGAGCTCGTGGCCACGAGTACGCCACCGCGATACAGCCACAATTCGGCGTCGAGCCGGCGGCCCAACTCGACCAGGGAGCGAGCGATCGTCTCGGGCGGATCTTGGGCGACAGCTTGGGCACCGGCGGCGGCGTCGCGGAGCGTCTGGCGAATGAGCAGATCGCCGGAGCGACGGGCGTCCTCGGCCACGTCGGTAAAGCTCCAGGCCGCAAATCCAAGGACTGGCAAGACGAAAAACGTGATGAGCACAGCAGTGAGTTGGGCGCGATAGCTCGTGCGCAGCGTCGTGATCAAAGCCGGCAGGCGCGCCCGCCACCCTTCGGCGACGATGAGTCCGATCAGCCACACGCCGGCCAGGAGCGCCACGTCGAATCCCACGACGAGGATGCCGCGAACCAGCAGCGACCATGGGCCGCCGAGCGCGACGCGGAGGTGCACGTGGCGGCCGCCGCCCGGTAAATCGACGTGCCGTTCGCCGCGAACCGACCATCCCTCACGTCGCCATTCGACCGACCCGCCCATGCTCATCGCATGACTCGGCAGCGACAGCGTGATCGTGTACGGCGGCTCGAAGCCGGGATCGCCGCGAAGAAATCGCGCCACGCGATTGGGTGGCAGCAGTCGCGTCCGCGGGCCGACGCCGACGGTGAGTATGGTGCCGTTGGCGAGTGGCGCGACGAGGACGTAATGAATGCCGGGGATGCCCTCCAACCGTTCGATGCATGGACCGTCCGCCGCCGAGCGAGCGAGCGTAGCGAACAGGCCAGGCGAGAGGTCGAGCTGTGCGAGCTGCAGCTCCGCCAGCGGCCGCCCCTCCGGCCCGGCGCCCCACAGCTCAAGCACCGCGGGATAATCCTCCGTGACGAGCGGCGAGCCAACCCACAGCGCGTACAGGTCACCGGCGGTGCGAGGTGGTGGCAGCGACGGGGCGGTCGCCTGCTGGCTGAGCCGCTCGAGCAACGCCACCGCGACGGGGTCGCCCTCGTGGCCAAGCCGGAGCGCGTCCCGCGTGGCGAGCGACAATCGCCCCTCGACCGCGGCGCCCCAGGCGATCAGCGCGGCCGCGGTGCCTGCGACGACAGCCATGCCGACGAGCGCCCAGCGCTTCGGCGCGGGGAGAATCGCCCCGACGAGCGCCGGGAGCCAGAGGAACGTGTACCACTCCGGCCACGCGCCGTGCGGGCTCCAGAGCCACAGGCCGCTGATCGCCGCCAGCGCGGCCCATGCGCACGCCGCGGGGAGGGCCCACGAGACGCGTTCCGGTTCCTTCGTGCCGCGCACCAGCGCGGCTGCCAACAGAATGAACGCCATCGCCGTTACGGCAAGAGCCGCTTGCCACGACACCCACAACTCGAGGCTGACGCCGCGCGCCGGCGGCGCGATGCCGCGGCCGAAATAGCGCACGACGTAGGGCGCGGCGAGGATCAGGACCGCGGCAGCTGCCATCCCCCACCACGTTCGCCTCACGCCGCGGCGCCATAGCGCACCTGCAGCAACGAGTACTACGACACCGGCGACGAGCAGCGAGCCCGCCGAGGTGCCGAACACTCCCACGACAGGTCGATAGAACGTCGCTGGTGAAAACAGCAACGCCGGCCCGACAGGCGCGCGCAGCAGGGTCCATGCGCCGACCAGGAGCACGCCCCAGCGCCACTCGCCGGCCGGCGCCGCCGCCAACAAGATGGCGAGCAGGAGCACCAAGCCGAGTCGCGCGAGCCGAGCGGTACCGGCAAGCGCGGCGAGTTTGGCGTCACCTTGCGATGGCGGGATCGTCTGCACGGAGAACAGCGTGTCGCCCGAGGCGCACCCTTCCGGACAGATCTCGAAAACACTGGAGTCGCGCGGCCCCTGACCGGCGGGGAACAAACGCAGCGCCACACCATGCTCGCGCGCGAACGCGGCAGCGAGACTGTGCTCACCGTCGGCAATCGCCGGCGTCGCGGATAGGAGAACGCTGCCGACTGACGTCGCACCGTGTGTCTGGCGCCGTGCCTCGAGCACGGCGTAGAATGGAGTCATGACCGCTCGCAGCTCGGTCGTGTCCTGCACCGCTGGTAGCGTGCGGTGGCGCCCCGCCCAGGCGACAAAGGTGGTGTCTACACCCGTTGCGCGGGTCACGGTGGCGCCCCGCTCGAATGGCGGACCTGACCCCACCGCGCTGGCGAGTCGATCGAAGTCCGCCTCACGCCCCAGTGCCGCCGCGGTTGCGCCCCGCTCGGCGAGCCGCCGCGCCTCGTCGAACGCGCGACCAAGATCGTTCTGCAAGGACCGCGACGCACCGGTCACGAGCTGTTCGCGCAGCGCCGGCCAGCAACATTCGATGCGCCAGACTCGCAACGCGCCGCCGCCGAGGATCACACCGACCAGTAGGCTGGCCAGCGCGGCCACCAAACTCATCGTGGGCCGGGGTGCCCGCGTGGTGAGCGCCAGCACGACCGCGACGAGGCCCGCCACGCCCGCGAGCGCCGCCCACACGGCGGCGTCGCCGCGCAGCCACTCGGCCGCCGCCAGACTCGCGAAGCAGCCGGCGATTACGACGTGAGCTTGCCGCTGCACCTGAGCGTTCTCACCCCCGACGCGGTGCGCGCCGCCCTCGCGCGCGACTCACGATTGTTGGTGCCCGTGGGCACGTGCGAACAACATGGACCCCATCTCCCGCTGGGCTGTGATACGTTAATCGTCGAACGGCTGGCCGATGACCTGTCTGCCAGCTTCGGCATCCTGCGCGCGCCCACCGTCCCATACGGCGTCAACACCGCCACGAAGCGACCCTACCCCGGCAACGCGGCGGTGCGCCGCAAGACGTTGCACCGCTGGATGAATGACGTGCTGAGCTCCTGGGAACTGGGTGGCGTAGATACTTTCATTATTCTTACCGCGCACGGGCACGATCCCCACCAGGAAGCCCTCTCGACGCTGCGTACCCGGCTGGCTCGCGTGTTCACCGTGGACATCTTCGCGCTCGACTTCACCGACTATCTGGAAGATCCCGGCGGCCCCATACACGGTGGAGAGCTCGATACCTCACTCATGCTGTATCTCGCGCCAGAGCTGGTCCGCATGGACCTCGCGCAGGACTATCCCCTGACCGAGCGTCAGGTCGAGCGGTACTGGCGGCGCGCCGCCGGCCCCGTCCCCGCCCTGTCCCCCGGCTCCGTAGGGCGGCCAAGCCTCGCGTCCGCCGAAAAGGGCGCACGCCTGTATAAGATGATTCATGACCGTATCGCGACGCGAGTCTTGGGAGCGGTAGCCGCATGACCGCGTGTCTTCTCGCCCTTGCAATGTTGCAAGCGGGAGCCGGCACGCCCGTCGACGACGGCGTCCTCATCGTCCGTGTCGACACAGTCGAGGTCGCGCGCGAGTCGTTTCGCTTGCGCCACGGACGGTTGTCGCGCGGCGCCGCCGGATGGACGCTGGCGACGACGATCCGCTACGACCGCGCGCGACCGGTCGTGGTCCTCGCCCCCATCCTCGAAGTGAACGGCGACACCATGCCGTCGACGCTGCAGTACGACGTCGCCGATCCGCGCCAGCCCTCGCGCATCCTCGGCGAGCTGGGCCGGGGACGGTTCACCGTGCGGCTCATCGCCCGCGACACCGAGCGCGCGCGCGAATTCCCGACCGGACCCCGAGCGGTCATGCTCGACGACTCGGTCTTTGCCCTGTACGTGTTCGCGGCGTGGCGGGCCGGTGCGGAGCCCGGCACGCTGACGGCGATCTTCCCGCGGGGCCTCCGGCGCGACGTCGTCCAGATCCGCGATCTCGGACTGGCCCCGACCACGCTGAATCGGGACCCTGCCCGCTTGCGGCACATCACGTTGGGCGAGGGCCAAGAGGCGGTGCATCTCTGGCTGGATGAGGGCGGCCGTCTCATGAAAGTCGAAATTCCCTCTCGCCACCTCACCGCCGAGCGCTCGACCGGCGGCTGACCTTGCTGCCCTAGTCGGCCCGACTAGGTTCTCTGTCGCAGGCCGAAACCGCTTCCGGTGCTCTCGCGTATGGCGCTTCGACCTCACGACATATCTTATCAAGGACGACCATGAGACAGATGTTGATCGTGGCAGGCCTCCTGTTTGGCCCCGCCGCCGTTGCCGTTGCTCAGCAGCCCACACCTCCCAGCAAGCCGGTCACGACCGCGGGGCTGTCGCTCAGCGACGCCATCGCCGTCGCCCGCGAGAAGAACCCTGCGTTCCGGCAGGTCCAGAATAATCAAGCGCCGGCGGCCTGGGGCGTGCGAGGCGCCTATTCCAGCCTGCTCATCCCGTCGATCACGGCGTCGGGCGGGATGAGCTACACGGGTCCCGGCTCGCAGACGTTCCTGTCATCCAGCTTCACGCAGAGCGTCTCGACGGTCTCTTCATTCTATGATGTGGGACTGTCGTGGCAGCTCTCGGGCACTATGCTGTCCCAACCGGGACTCGCCAAGGCCCAGCAGCGCGCCGCCGATGCCGACGTCGCCGGCGCCGAGAACCTGCTCGTCACCGGAATAAAGCAGCAGTACCTCACGGTGCTGCAAGCGCGCGCGCAGGCCGACCTGGCGCAGAAGACGCTGCAGCGCAATGAAGAGTTCTTGAAGCTCGCACAGGCGCGCTACGGCGTGGGCCAGGCGACGCTCATCGACGTGCGCCAGGCGCAGGTCGCACGTGGACAGGCGGAAGTCGGTCTGCTGCGCGCGCAGACGCTCGTCAGCGTGGAGAAGCTGCGTTTGTTCGAGCAAATGGGTGTGACGCCGCCACTCAACGTGGCGGAGGTGCAACTCACCGACTCGTTCAGTGTGCAGACGCCGCAGTGGCAGCTCGCCGATATGCTGACGATGGCCGAGCAACAGAACCCCGCGCTCAAGGCGCTGCGCGCGCGCGAGGGAGCGGCCGCGTGGAACGTGCGGGCCGCGACGTCCAGCTACGGACCCGCGGTCTCGCTCTCGGCAGGATGGTCGGGCTTCACGCAACAGTTCACAAACGTCGATCCGATCATCTTCAGCCAGCAGACCGCGTTCGCGAGTCAGTACTCGGAGTGCCAGGACAACAACACGATCCGCTCCAGCGCGGGACTGCCGCCGAACGATTGCAGCGGCTTCATCTGGGGTTCGTCCAACGAACAGGCGCTGCGGACCCGGAATTCCGTCTTCCCATTCGATTTCACGCGCCAGCCGTTCCAGGCACGTCTGACGGTGACGCTGCCGATCTTCAACAACTTTGCGCGCGAGCTCATGGTGTCCAATGCGCGGGCGCAGCACGGAAACCTCGAGGAATCAGTGCGGGCGCGGGGCCTCGCCGTGCAGACCGAGGTCAGCCAGGCATTCCTCACGCTGCAGACCGCGTTCCGGACGGTCGGGCTGCAGGACACGAATCGCAGCGCCGCCCGCGAGCAGCTGCAGCTGGCCACCGAGCGCTACCGCGTCGGCTCGGGCACGTTCTTCGAGCTGTTGGACGCGCAGGTCGCTGCGCTCCGTGCCGAGAGCGACGCCGTGAACGCGACATACGACTATCACAAGGCCCTGGCGGCGTTGGAAGCAGCCGTCGGCCGCAGCTTGCGTTAACCGAGAGGATCGAGCCGCCATGTCTAAGCGGAACAAGGTGCTGTTGGGAGGCGGAGGGGCCGTTCTCCTGATCGTTCTGGTGATGGTGAGTGCCAGTGCCAAGGGGGAGAAAGGGATCGAGGTGCGCTTCGAGCAGGTCGGACGGCGCGACCTCGTCGCCGCGGTCACCGCCAGCGGGAAGATTCAGCCCAAGAAGAAAGTGGACATCAGCGCCGACATCACCGGCCGCATCACGCGGATCGCGGTGCGCGAAGGCGATTTCGTCCAGAAAGGGCAGTTCCTGCTCCAGATCGACCCCACGATCTACCAGGCGAATCTGCAGCGCGCTCAGGCAGCGATGTCGCAGGCGGAGGCCGGCGCCGTCCAGGCGCGCGCCACGCGCGACCAATCGGCGCGCGCGCTGACGCGGACCAAGGAGCTGCGCGAGCAGAACCCGAACCTCATCTCGCAGGAGCAGCTCGAACAGGCCCAAACGGCGTCCGATATCGCCGAGGCCAACCTGACGGCGTCGCAACACCTCGTGGAACAGTCGCGCGCCGGCATGCAGGAAGCACGCGACCAGCTCGCGAAGACCCATCTCGTCGCTCCCATGCCGGGGCGCATCACGCGGCTCGCCGTCGAGGAGGGCGAGGTCGCGGTGCCCGGAACGTTCTCGCGCGAAACCGGTTTGCTGCTCACGATCTCGGATCTCTCGGTCATTCAGACCAAGGTGCAGGTCGACGAGACCGACGTCGTGCGGCTGCATCTGGGCGATTCGGTCGAGGTCACGATCGACGCGTTTCCTGACACGACGTTCATCGGGCGCGTCACCAAGGTCTCCAACAGCGCGATCCTGACGGCCGCCTCGGCTGTCGGCGGCGCGCAGAGCGACCGCGCCGTGGACTACGAAGTCGAAATCACGCTGGTGAATCCGCCGGCCGAGGTGCGGCCCGACCTGTCGGCCACGGCGCGGATCGTGACGGATACGCGCAAACAGGCGCTGGCGATTCCGATCATCGCGCTGACCGTGCGCGAGAATACGCCGATCTCGACCGAGCAGCGGCCGGGACGTGGAACGGCCGAGGCCGCGACACCGCGAGACACGAGCCGTCGGGGCGCGCAGGGGGCAAATAAGAAGGAAACAGAAGGCGTGTTCCTCATCCACAGCGGTGTGGCGACGTTCCATCCCGTAAAGGTGGGCATCGCCGGCGAGGAGCACTTCGAGGTCGTCGAAGGCGTGCATCAGGGCGACGCGATCGTCGCGGGCCCGTATCAGGCGATCCGCGATTTGAAGGAAGGCGCGCGCGTGCGGCGCAGCCGGGAATCGGGCGACACGACGAGCCGGCGCCGCTCGTGAGCACCGTCCAGCTATTTCGCACGGGTGATACGCCGCTCCCCGACGTCATCATCCTGACGCACAAGCTGACGCGGGAGTACGACATGGGCTCCGAACTGGTGCGGGCACTGCGGGGCGTCAGCGTGCAAATCCAGAAGAATGAATACGTGGCCGTCATGGGTCCGTCTGGATCGGGGAAGTCCACGCTGATGAATCTCATCGGCTGCCTCGATACGCCGACGAGCGGGGAGTACTGGCTGAACGGACAGAAGGTCAGCGATCTGGCCGACGATGAGCTGGCCCGCATCCGCAACAAGGAAATCGGGTTCGTCTTCCAGACGTTCAACCTGCTGCCGCGCGCCGATGCGCTGCACAACGTCGAGCTGCCCCTCATCTACGCGGGGCTTTCGGCGCGCAACCGCCGGGAGCGCGCGGCCCACGCCCTCCAGCGCGTCGGCCTGGGCGACCGCATGGACCACAAGCCCAACGAGCTGTCGGGCGGCCAGCGCCAGCGCGTCGCGATCGCGCGCGCGCTCGTGAACGAGCCCAGCATTCTGCTCGCCGACGAGCCGACGGGAAACCTCGATTCCACGACGAGCTCCGAAATCATGGACGTCTTCCGGGAGCTGCACCATCAGGGCCAGACCGTCGTGATGGTCACGCACGAGCAGGACATCGCGGCGCATGCCGCGCGCGTGATCACGCTGCGCGACGGCCTCGTGGCGACGGACCAAGCCCGGGCTGCCTGACGTGCCCTTTTATGAAGCGTTCCGTCTCGCGATCCAGACCATTCGCGCCCAGAAGCTCAAGAGCAGTTTCTCACTGCTCGGGGTCTTTGTCGGCGTGTCGTCACTGATCGCCTCGTGCTCGATCGCCAATGGCGTGGACCGCTACATGACGGAGAAGTTCGCCCAGACGTTGTATGGCGTGAACACGTTCCAGCTGCGCCGCCAGCCGATGTTTGTGCCGAACGTCCCCGATTCCGTTTGGCGCGCTTGGCGGCGACGCCCCCGCATACGCTTCAGCGACGCGGACGCGATCACCAAAGGCCTGACGGTTCCCGTCATCACCGCGTGGCAGTCGAGTGATCAGGTCACCGTCACGTTCGCCAATAAAGAAGCGCGAGACATCGAGCTCACTGCGGCGAGCGAGCGCTACTTCGATATCAAGAATCTGGACATCGTGATCGGCCGGCCATTCACGGGCGAAGAGAATCGCTCCGGCGTACCGGTGGCGGTGCTCGGCGACGCGGTGTCAAAACGCCTCTTTGCGGACCGCCCACCACTGGGCCGCAGCGTCAGGATCGGCGGCGTCCCCTACCGCGTGATCGGTGTTGTGGCACATCAGGGCAGCCTGATGGGCTTTCCGCTCGATCGGTTCGTGGTCGTCCCCGCGCTGTCACCCGCGCAGAACCTGGTGAATCCGCCCGGCATTCTCGACGCCTTCCTCGTGAAGGCCCACTCCGACCTCGAGATGCGCGAAGCGATGTCCCAGGCCGAAGGGATCATGCGCAGCCGGCGCCACCTGCGGCCCAAGCAGGACAACAACTTCGTACTCGACACCTCCGAGGGCATCCAGCGGTTTTGGGCCGGAATCAGCAACATTCTCAACACGGTCATTCCGGGGATTGTGGTCGTGTCACTCGTGATCGGCGGGATCGTGATCATGAACATCATGCTGATGGCGGTCGCGGAGCGGACCCGGGAGATCGGACTCCGAAAGTCGCTCGGTGCCCGCCGCCGTGACGTGCTGCGCCAGTTTCTTGCCGAGTCCACGGCCATCGCGGCGGTGGGCGCTGTATTGGGAATTATTGCCGGCATCGGGCTGACGCTCCTCATCAATAAACTGTCGCCGCTCCCCGCGAGCGTTTCTCCGACGTCGGTCGTGTTCGGTGCGCTCATGGGGGCCGGCGTGGGCATTGTGTTCGGCGTGTATCCCGCAACGCGTGCCGCGCGACTCGATCCAATTGCCGCGCTCCGTCAGGAGTAATCGATGACTCCGATTTTCGAAGGCGTCGGCATCGCGCTGTCGTCGCTGCGGGCACACAAGATGCGTGCCGCACTGACGATCCTCGGCGTCGCGATCGGCGTCACGGTCGTCATGGTGATCGGCGCGCTGATCAGCGGCTTCAACAAGGGCATCTCGGACATGCTGGCGTCGCTCGGCCCCAAAACATTCTGGGTGGGCCGGTACTGGGGCGGTCAGAACGATCAAGACCCGGAAGATCCGAATCCCTGGCGGCGCCGCCCGCCCATTACGGTCGAGGAAGCGAACCGGCTGGCGCAGCTCCCGACGATCGCCTTCGTCGTGGTGGACGAGTATGCGTCCGCCAACATCGAATTCGAGGGCCATCGCATGGCCGCGGTCGGGATTCGCGGCCGCAACGCCGACTGGCCCAAGATCGAAGGCGGGCAGATCGAGCCGGGCCGTTCGTTCACGCATCTCGAGGATGCGTCCAACGCGCACGTCGCAGTCATCAACAGCAAGCTGGCCGAGAATCTGTTCGGGCAGCGCGATCCGACGAACCGGCGGATCAAGATCGGCGGACTGCCGTATGACGTGGTCGGAGTCTACAATCCGCCGCCCCGCCTGTTCGGAGAGTCGGACCGCCCCGAGGTCATGATGCCGCACAGCACGTTCCGGAAAGACCTGCAGTACTGGCCGGGATGGATGGACATGTTCGTCGTGCCGCAGGATTCCGTGCCCCTCCAACGCGCGATCGACGACGTCACGATGGCGATGCGCACGATGCGGGGCCTGCGCCCGGGGCAGAAGAACAACTTCGACGCGATCACGCAGGAAGTGTACGTGCAGGCCATCAACAGCTTCACCCAAGTCGCGCGCATGTTGATGGTAGCACTGTCGATGGTTGGCCTGATCGTGGGCGGCATCGGCGTGGTCGCGATCATGATGATATCGGTCACCGAGCGCACGCGCGAAATAGGCGTGCGCAAGGCGCTGGGCGCGTTGCGCCGCGAAATCATGTGGCAATTCCTCGTTGAGGCGGCAACGCTCACGCTGGTGGGCGGTATCGTGGGAATGCTGTTCGGTTGGGTGATCGCGTTCTTGCTCCACAACTTCACGCCAGTACCAGCCTACGTTCCGCTCGGATCGATCGTGGTCGCGCTCCTGATCGCCGCCGCGACGGGACTTGTCTTCGGCATCTACCCGGCGAGCAAGGCGGCGCGGCTCGATCCCGTAGAAGCGCTGCGATACGAATAGACGGCGGTGTCCTTCCTCGACGCCGTCCGCCTCGCCTTCCAAACCATCCGCGCGCAGAAGCTCAAGAGCGGCTTCTCGATCATCGGCGTGTTCATCGGCGTGATGTTCCTCATCGCCGTGGTCTCCGTCGTCGAAGGCATGAACCGCTACATGACCGACAAATTCGCCGGCACGATCCTCGGCGTGAACACCTTCCGGCTGCGGCAGTTTCCCGACGTCGCGCTCGGCAACGTGACGGACTCGATGTGGCGGTCGTGGGAGCGCCGCCCGCGCGTCAGCTACGAGGACGCGCAGGCGGTCATGCGGGGTGTCACCGTCCCTGTGCTCGCGGCGTGGGAATCGAGCACACGCGGCACGCTCACGGCTGGACACAGAACGGCCAAGGATGTCCAGGTGACGGCTGCGACCGAGCTCTATTTCGACATTCGC
>QHUF01000060.1 GCA_003221075.1 Gemmatimonadota bacterium | reverse complement strand
GGACTATCGCGCGTACGCGATCGGCAACACGCATCGCCATCTCGCAGAGCTGAGGCAGTCGTTGTCGCGCGAAGGCGGGTTCACCGGCGACCTCGTCTTCACGCCGCATCTCTTGCCGGTGAAGCGCGGCATTCTCGAAACGATTCACGTCCCGCTGACGCGCGTGCTCGATCAATCGACCGCCGAGGGGCTGTACAGCGCGACCTACGACGCCGAGCCGTGCGTGCAGGTCATGCACGGCGCCCTGCCGTCGCTCAAGGACGTCGTGTACCGCAATCGCGTGGCGATCGGTGTGGCCGAGGTCGCCGACGTTCGCCGGCCGCGACTGACGGTCATCGCCGCCATCGACAACCTCGTGAAGGGCGCGGCGGGACAGGCGATCCAGAATATGAACGTGATGCTCGGGCTCCCAGAAACGGGGGGACTCGCGTGTTAGTACACAGGCTAAAGCCTGTGCCCGATGAAGCACTGCCCTTAAGGGCAGCGATTCCTTGGGCGCACTCTTCAGAGTGTCGAGAATGCTAACCGTGCGCGTCGTGAAGATCGGCGGGAACGAGCTGGACCGCCCCGAATGGGTGGCCGCATGCGCTCGTGGGGTGAGCAAGATCGGCCCGGCCGTTGTCGTCCATGGAGGCGGGCAGGCGGTGAGCGCCTGGTCGCGCCGGCTCGGCTTGCCGGTCGAGCAGCGTGACGGCTTGCGCGTGACGACGCCCGAGATCGCCCAGCTGGTCGAGATGGTCCTGGGAGGGCCAATGAATCGGCTCCTCGTCACGGCGCTGCGCGCCGCCGGCCTCGATGCGATCGGACTCTCGGGCGTGGACGGCGGTCTGCTGAGTGCCCAGCCGCTCCAGAACGGCACGGCCCTGGGCGAGGTCGGGGAGATCGTGAACGTCCGGGCGTCGCTCCTGCAGAGTCTCTTGCTGGCCGGGCTGACACCCGTGGTAGCGCCCGTCGCTCCATCCCTTACGGCGCCGGTGCGGCCGCTCAACGTCAACGCCGACCAGGCGGCCGCCGCCATCGCCGCGGCCCTCGATGCGCAGGAGCTGTTCTTCGTATCCGACGTGCCCGGTGTGGCGATCGAAGGCGTCACCCAGCCCACCCTTGCGGCCGCTGAAATCGAAGCAATGATTGAGGGCGGCGTTGCGACGGCCGGCATGGCCGCCAAGTTGCGCGCCGCAGCGCAAGCGCTGGAGGCGGGTGTTCGGGCCGTACGGATTGGCGATCTCGATATGTTCGAGCATGCCACCGCCGGCACCCGCCTGCTCGCGGCTCCTCCGGCCACCGCAGTTCAACCGGCGTGACACTCCCGCTGACCACGTCCGACGCCACGGCATTGCTGGGCGTCTATGCGCGCGTTGGTCCGCTCTTCGTCGAGGGCGTTGGGTCCGAGCTCATCGCCGAGGACGGCGCGCGCTACCTCGATTTCGTCGCGGGCATCGCGGTCAACGCCCTGGGCTACAACAGCCCCGTCGTCCGCGAAGCGGTCCTGCGCGCGCTGGACTCGGGACTGATCCATGTCTCGAACCTCTATCGCACCGAGCCCGGTGAGCGACTCGCGGCCGAGCTCACGAAGTCGTTCGCCGGCCAGGCCTTCTTCTGTAATTCGGGCGCGGAAGCGAACGAGGGCGCGTTCAAGTTTGCACGCAAGTGGTCGAAGAAAACCGAGATCGTCGCGTTCAGCGGCTCGTTTCATGGCCGGCTGTTCGCCTCCCTCGCCGCCACGGATCGACCCGACTATCGCCGGCCGTTCGAGCCCCTGCTCGCGGGCGTGCAGATCGTTCCCCTGGGCGACGTCGAGGCGGCGACCCGCGCCATCACGAGAGAACGCACCGCGGCCGTCATCATCGAGCCGGTGCAGGGCGAGGGGGGCGTTCGCTGCGTAGCAGATGAGTTTCTGGTCTTCTTACGGAAACGGTGCAGTGAAACGGCCACCGCATTGATCTTCGACGAAGTGCAGTGCGGCCTCGGGCGCACCGGGACGCTGTTTGCTTCCGAGCCCGCAGGTGTCGTGCCCGACATGTACACACTCGCGAAGCCGCTCGGCGGTGGACTGCCGATGGGCGCCATCCTCGTGAACGACGCGATTGCCTCAGCTGTAGCGCCGGGCGATCACGCGACGACGTTCGGTGGCGGACCCTTTGTGGCAACCGTCGCCCTCGACGTGCTGCGCACGATTTCCGACCCCGACTTTCTCGCCGCGGTTCGCGCGAAAGGCGAATGGCTCGGCGCGCAGCTGAACCGCCTCGCCGCGAGATCCGCCCGGGTTCGGGAAGCGCGCGGCCGCGGGCTGATGTGGGGACTCGAGCTCAACGAGGTCGCCGCGCCGGTCGTCGCGGCGGCGCGCGAGCGTCACCTGCTGGTATTGACCGCCGGCCCGACCGTGATTCGAATCGTTCCGCCGCTCACGATCACTCGCGAGGAGCTCGAGCGCGGCGTCACAATTCTTGAAGAGGTGCTCGCGTGACCGGTCTGTCGATCAAGCCACGCCGTGCTCCCCAGCCTGAGACCACGCTGCGCCCGGCGACCCTCGCGGACGTCGCCGCGATGGAAGCGCTGATGGCGCCGTTTGTCGCGACCGGCGATCTCCTGCCGCGCTCGAATTACGATCTCTGCCGCCACATCAAGGAGTACGTGGTCGCATTGGCTCCCGACGGCAGTCTCGTCGGTACCGGAAGTCTCAAGGTCTACAGCACGCAGCTCGCGGAGATCGCCGGTCTCGCCGTGCGTGACGACCAGCAGGGTCGCGGCGTGGGCAAGGCGCTCGTGGAAGCGCTGCTCGTCGACGCGCGTGCGCTCGGATTGGAGGAGGTGTTCGGCCTGACGCGCAAACCCCTGTTCTTCATGAGGCTTGGCTTCCGCGTCGCGGAGAAGGAGCAATTCCCGCTCAAGGTCTGGGCCGACTGCACGCGCTGCCCGCGCCAGCACGCCTGTGACGAGGTGGCGGTAGCGCTGAAGCTTTAGCCCCGTCTAGATTTCCCGTCCCATGCCCACTTCTCGCGTCATTTTCTGGGACGTTGACACCCAGTACGATTTCATGAAGGCGGACGGCAAGCTGTATGTGCCC
>QHUF01000091.1 GCA_003221075.1 Gemmatimonadota bacterium | reverse complement strand
CACCGTGCCGAAACCCGTCGCCCGCGACTCCACGCAACGCGCTCGCGGGGACACTACGCACCACGCGCCACGCACACCGCCATGACCACAGATCCTCGCCGGCAGCTGCCGTCTATCGACGCGCTCCTGGCGGCACCAGCCGTCACGCAACTGCTCGCGACGCATCCGCGCGCGCTCGTCGTGAAAGCGGCGCGCGCGGCGGTCGACGAGGCGCGGGTGAACGGCGGCACGGCGCCCGCCGAGGGCTGGGACGCGGCGGTTCGCGCCGCCGTAGTGCGGCTCGCGGTGCCGTCGCTCGCCCCGGTGATCAATGCGACGGGTGTCGTGCTCCACACCAACCTCGGCCGCGCGCCGCTCGCCGCCGCGGCCATCGCGGCAATCACGCGCGTCGCCCAGGGCTACTCCGCGCTCGAATACGACCTCGGCCGCGGCACCCGCGGCTCGCGTCACGCGATCTGCCGCGATCTGCTGGTGGAGCTGACCGGCGCGGCCGACGCGATGGTGGTGAACAACGCCGCCGGCGCGCTACTCCTTGCGCTGAGCGCGCTCGCCCGCGGCGGCGATGCGATCGTGTCGCGCGGCGAGCTGGTCGAGATCGGCGGCTCGTTCCGCATTCCCGACATCATGGCTCGCTCGGGCGCGAGAGTCGTTGAGGTTGGGACCACGAATCGAACCCATCCACACGATTATGACAGAGCGCTGACGGCTGATAGCAGAGTGCTCCTCAAGGTCCATCGCTCGAACTTTCAGGTCACCGGCTTCACCGCCGACGTGGCCGTCGTCGAGCTGGCCGAGATGGCTCACGGTCGCGGGATCGCCTGTGTGTACGATTTGGGCAGCGGGCTGCTGATGAATCTTTCAAGGTGGGGCTTGAGCGGCGAGCCTACGGTTCCTGAGGCCGTGGCGACCGGCGCCGATCTCGTCGTCTTCAGCGGCGACAAACTGCTCGGCGGACCCCAGGCCGGCATTCTCGTCGGCAGCGAAGCCGCGCTTGCCGCGTGTCGTGCCGATCCCATCGCACGCACGGTGCGCGCCGACAAGCTGACCCTCGCTGGACTGGAAGCAACGCTGGCTCTTTACCGCGACCACGAGACGGCGCGCCGAGAGATTCCGGTGCTCCGAATGCTGACCGAAGATCCTGAAGGCGTGAAACGGCGTGCGAATGCGTTACTGCAGGGCGTGGGAGCGAGTGGCGAGCTCATCGAGGGTGACTCGGAGGTCGGTGGAGGATCCTTCCCAGGCGCCAAGATGAAGACCTGGCTCGTGGGACTTCCCGACGAATCGCTCGCCGAGCGGTTGCGGGCCAACGACCCGCCGATCATCGCGCGCATCGCGGGAAGCCGGGTGCTGCTCGACGCGCGCACAATCTTCCCGGAACAGGTGGATACCGTAGTCTCAGCACTTCGTGAGTAAGCGCGCGGTCTTCCTCGACCGCGACGGTACCATCGTCGACGATCCGGGGTTTCTGCACGAGCCCGAGAAGGTCAAGCTGCTGCCGGGCGCCGCCGAGGCGATTCGGCGGCTGAATGACACCGGCTACCACGTCATCGTTGTCAGTAATCAATCGGGTATCGCGCGCGGTCTCTACACGGTACGCGATTATGACATGGTACAAGAACGCCTCGGCGCACTGCTCACGGCGCACGGCGCACGTATTGACGCCGCGTACTTCTGCCCGCACCACCCGCAATTCCCCGGTCCCGGCGGAGCCTCCTGCGAGTGCCGCAAGCCCGGTCTCAAGCTGTTCCAGGAAGCGCAGGCGGCGTTCGACATCGACTTTTCGCGGTCCTGGTGGATCGGCGACCGGCTGTCGGACGTGCAGCCGGCGCTTCTCGTGGGGGGCAACGCGATTCTCGTTGCCACGGGGGAAGGCAATCTGCATCAGGGGCAGGCGCGTGCGCTCGGTGTGATGGTCGTCGCTGACTTGGGGGAAGCGGTTCAGCACCTTCTTACGAATTCCACACCCTGAAGGGTGTGCTCGGCGAGACACTGTCCTTAAGGACAGCGAATTGCCGAGCGCAGGCTTTAGCCTGTCGTGGAATTTGTGTTCGAACACTCAATTCCCCAGATTAGCGCACCCCGCCCTACTGAAGGAGTCGCGCATGCGCGGACGCACCCTGACACCTCTCGCCGCCCTCGCAGTTCTTGCTTCACCCCTCATGTCCCAGAAGCCGGCCACGCGCCCCGCCCCCGCAGCCGCAGGAATCGACATCCCGGTGGCGCGGAAAGCCGTCGTGACGATCCAGGCGCTCGATGCGAGCGGCCAGCTCATGGCGAGCGGTACGGGGTTCTTCGTGACCGAGGGGTACGTCATCACCGCGGCGCATGTGCTCGAGGATGCCGCCGGCTGCCGCATCGAAATGAGCGACGGCCAGCAGCAGCGCTGCTCGGTGGCCGCGGCGGATACTGCGAAGGACGTCGCGATGCTGATCGTGTCGGGCCGTCCGGCGGTGACACTGCGCTGGGGGGCGAGCGAAAGCATGAAGGACGGGGATGATGTGACGGTGATCTCGAACCCGCTGGGCCAGCTGCCCGGCACGGTCTCGCGCGGGATCATCTCCGCGTCACGCGTCGTCAACGGCACCAAGCTGCTCCAGATCTCGGCGGCGATTTCGCACGGCTCGAGTGGCGCGCCGGTTTTGAACGCGCGCGGCCAGGTGATCGGCATCGTTCGCAGCACGATCGAAGCGGGCCAGTCGCTGAATTTCGCGACCGCCACGGACGCGATCCGTAACCTCAACAACGATCAGGTGGCGGTGGCCGATGGTCAGGGGCTGCTCAGCTCGAAGAACATCGTCAATGCGGCTAGCAGCTCGGCGCGAGCGTCGCTGGGCAGTCCGGTGAGCCTGCCGCAGATCAGCGTCGGACAGACGATCACGGCGAGCCTGTCGGGAACGGATTCGCTGTATCCCGACACGACGTACTACAAGATGTATCAGTTCACGACCACGCCGGGCCGCGAGATTACGATCGATCTCTCCTCGAGCGATTTCGATCCGGTGCTGATCGTACGCGGCGAAGGCCTGCCGCAGTCGCTTGTCAACGACGACGGTGGTCCGGGCTGCGCCGCGCGCGTGTCGCAGGCGTTTTCGGCGCGGGGCCCCTATCGCATTCTCGTGAACACCACCGCCGCGCCGCACCGGCAGACGGGGCGCTTCACGCTCGCGCTCAGCGAGGGCAGCCAGCACGTGCAGGACCGCAGCGAGAACGACTGCTCGGCGGGATCGCGGTCGCCCGCGACGACGATCCGCGTGGGCGAGGCGATCAATGGCACGCTGACGAGCAGCGACTCGCTCTACCCCGACAACAGCTACTTCAAGTACTACCAGTTCACGGCTCCAGCGGGACGCGCGGTCACGATCGATCTCTCGTCGGACGAGTTCGATCCGGTCTTGATCGTGCGCGGCGCGGACCTCAGCTCCTCGCTCATCAACGACGACGGCGGGCCCGGCTGCTACGCGCGGGTCTCGCGCACATTCCCGAGCACCGGCCCCTACCGCATACTCGTGAACACGACGAACACGCCCGAACGGCAGACGGGTCACTTCTCATTGTCGATTACGGAGGGCACGAAGCCGGTGCAGGACGGCAGCGCCGCCACCGCCGATTGCCAGCGCGCCGATGACGCCGGCGGCAGCACCTCGGGCGAGGCGACGCACTCGATCGACGTAGGCCAGACGCAGCAGGGCCGCCTCACCCGCAACGACATCGTGCTGGACAGCGACACAACCTACGCCCAG
>QHUF01000285.1 GCA_003221075.1 Gemmatimonadota bacterium | reverse complement strand
GCGGCCGTGATCTGATCCAGCGGCGCGGGGAACGGAATCGGGCCGTCCTTAGTGGACCTGGCGTCCCCGGCTGGCAGGAACTCGTCCGCGCTCAGCTCGCCACGGGGCGAGAGGAGCAATGCCCGTTCCAGCGCATTCTTCAGCTCACGGATGTTTCCGGGCCAGGGATGGCTGCGGAGCTGGCGGATCACGTCGGTCGTCAGGGCGGGGACGGGCAGCACATACTCGTGCGCGAGCCGCGCGAGCAGCGCCCGCGCGACGATCATCAGGTCGTCGGCACGTTCCCGGAGCGGCGGCAGCTTGAGTACGACCGTGCTCAAGCGGAAAAAGAGGTCCTCGCGGAACGTCCCCCCGCGCACGCGCTCCGCGAGATTATCGTGGGCCGCGGCGAGAATGCGGACGTCGACGGCGCGCGACTTGGTGCCGCCTACCCGCCGGATCTCCTTGTCCTCCAACACGCGCAGCAGCTTAGCCTGGACGGCGAGCGGCAGGTCCGCGATCTCGTCCAGGAAGAGCGTGCCGGTATCGGCGACTTCGAACAGCCCCGGCTTGGCTGCGTGCGCATCCGTGAACGAGCCCCGCTCGTGGCCGAACAGTTCGGACTCGATGAGTTGCTCCGGCAGGGCCGAGCAGTTGACGGCAACGAACGGCGCGCTGTGGCGCGGTCCGCCACAGTGGATCGCCCGCGCGAGGAGCTCCTTCCCGGTCCCCGTCTCGCCGACAATCAGGGCGCTGGCGCTCCGGTGCGGCAGGATTCGCGCCGCCCGCGCCAGCTCTTTCTTGAGGGCTGGGCTCTCGCCCACGATCGCGGCGAACGCGTCGTCGTTCCCGTCGTCCCCCTCCGCCGTGCGCGCCCGTCCCGCGTTCACGGCGGCGCTCACGGCGTTCCGGAAGACCTCGAGATCCTCCGGCAGCGCAAAGTAGTCGTTCGCACCACGGGTCACGACCTGCATGGCGGTACGGCGTCCTGGGTCCGTGCCGACCACGAGCGCCGGCACGCCGGGCGGGACTCGGTGGCTCCCGAGCCACTGGATCGCGTCCCGCTCCGCGCCACCGGCTGCGACGATGACGGCCACCGTCCCGGGCTGAGGTTTGACGTCGGCCGCCGGCTCGACCAAGTCGATCACGACGCCGAGGTCCTCCGCCAGCGTGTTCCAGAACTCGCCGAACGCAGCCGAGATGACGACCACACTCAGTCGTTGGTTCACGCAGCCTCCATCGCATGTTGCCGAGGCAGGGACGCGCGAAAGGCGTCATAGACGGCCCCGGACCACCAGCCCTTAGAGCGTTCGATCTCTTGTATAGCTGCTTCATGGGTCATCGCGGGCCGGTACGAGCGCGCCGTCGTGAGGGCGTCGTAGACGTCTACGATCCCCACGATCTGCGCCGCTACCGGGATCTCATCGCCGCGCAGCCGGTCGGGATAGCCCGTGCCGTCATAGCGCTCGTGGTGCCAGCGGATGATCGGCTTCAGGTCCCACGGGAATTCGACCGCAGCGAGCAGCTCGAGGCCCCAGATCGGGTGCATCTGCACGACTTCGAACTCCTCGCGCGTCAGCGGCCCGGGTTTGTTCAGGATCTCGTGCGGCACCCGCACCTTGCCGAGGTCGTGGAGGTAGGCGCCGAGGCGGATGGTGGTCTGGGCTGTTTCATCGAGCACCAGCCCGCGGGCGACGGCGAGGGCGCGCTGCGCGACGCGCTCGCAGTGGCCGAACGTGTAGCTGTCCGCCGATTCGATCGACTGCCCCCATTCGCGCACGACGTCGAAGTACGTCGTTTCGAGCTCGGACACCTTGCCGCCGACGTGGACGAGATCGACGCGCGCGTCGAGCCGCCCGAACAGGCGGTGCGCGGTGTTCAGGAGCGTCAGCGCATCCTGGTTGCGGCCCATCGCCTGCATGAGACGCGCGAGCTCGCGCGCCGCTTCCGCCTCGTTCAGCACCGACCCGGCGCTGACCGCCAGCTCGATCGCGGTCCGAAGGCGCGATTCGGCGAGCGCGGGGCGTCCGGTTTCGCGGTATACCATGCCGATCATCTTGTACGCTTCGGATTTGTCGGCGCGGGAATCGAGCTGATCGAAGATCGCAAGCGCGGCCTCGGCCATGCGACGGGCCGCGTCGTAACGCTCGCGCAGGAAGTGCGCTTCGGCGTGATTGGCGAGGCACATTCCCTGGAGGTGGGCGTCCCCGGCGCGCTCGGCGATTTCGAAACTCTTGCTGAAGTAGCTGTCGGCCCAGTCGTATTGCCGCAGGTCGGTGTGGGCGATGCCGAGATTCACATAGGCCGTCGCGCAGCCGTGCTCGTCGTTGGTGGCACGGTATGATTCGACCGAGCGCTCGTAGTGTGCGACGGCGTCAACCAGCTCGCCCCTGATGTTCGACAACACACCGAGGTTCAGCTCGACGCGGGCCCGCAGCTCGCGCGCGTGCCCGCCCCGCTCCAGCGCCTGGCGGAAGTGGTTGCGGGCGTCTTCGACGTCGCCCATCCGCACCGCCAGCCCGCCCAGCGTGTTGAGCGCTTCGGCCGCGAGAACGTCGTTTTTGAGATCGCAGGCAACCTTGTAGCTCCGCTTGCACAGCTCGCGCGCGCGGGACGACTCATTGCGGTGATGCATGACGACAGCGAGCCGCCGGAGCGCTTCGGCGAGGATCGGCTTCTCGCCGCACCGCTCGGCGGCAGAGATCGCCGCTTCGTAGCAGCGTATGGCTTCGGGAATACACGCGGCCCGCTCGCGGCTGCGTGCTTCGTGCAGCAAGTCCGCGGCACCGCGCGGCGCGGGCGCGTACGGGCCGCGTTGACCGGGACCGGGGACGGCGACTGCAGTCACGACAACATCACCACGCGATCACGTAGTCCGAGAAGTGATTGACCTTACCCGTGACGTTCTTGCTCAACAGGTTGTCGAGCGACAACAGATACGAAAGGATGTTGAGATTGTCGTCCGTATACGCGATGCGCTTCGGGAGCAGCTTGCCGAGCAGGCTGCAGTTCGAGTAGCTCATCGTGAGGGCGGCCGGCGTGCTGAACCGCAGCCCTTCAGGCTGGAACTTGACGGCATTGACGCCGAGCCCGGTCGGCGTCTCGGTGTCCGAGGCGTACGGCAGGCTGGAGCACTTGAGCAATCCCGTCGCGCCGAGGAGGCCGCCGATGAGACTCGCGTCAGGCGCGGGTGCTACAGCGACCGAGGTTGGTGTGCGGTCGGAACAGGCGACGGCGACCGCGAGCAGCAGAATGGACGCGATTAGGCGACGGGCCTTCATTAGCGTTCCTCTGTTTTGGCGTTCCGAGGGGACCTTCTCGGGATACAACATGGGACTATTGAAGAGTCTATTCAGTGAGAATGGTCACATTGGGGACCGTTGTGGTGACATGAAGACGGATCGGCTATAGTTCGCGCCGATGGCGGACACCCTCGCGAGTCTGGCCAAGTCCCTCGGTCCCAAATACGAAGTGCGCCGCGTTGTCGGCTCGGGCGGCTTTGCCGATGTCTACGAGGTGTGGGATAAGGACTTAGAGCGCCGGCTGGCGGTGAAGGTCCTCCGCCCCGACGTCGCCTGGACCGCCGGGATGATCGAGCGCTTCCAGCGCGAGACCCGGGCGGCTGCCCGGCTCGAGCACGCCAACATCCTGCCGATCCACTTTGTGGGCGAAGGCGAAGGGCTCGTCTACTACGCGATGCCGTTCGTGGACGGCATGTCGCTGGGGGAGCTGCTCAAGCGCTCCGGTGCGCTGCCGCCCGAGCGCGCGCTCGCGATCATCGTCCCGATCCTCGATGCGCTCGACCACGCGCACAAAGCGGGTCTGATCCATCGCGACATCAAGCCCGACAACATCATGCTCGACACCGCGCGCGGCCGGCCGTTGCTCGTCGACTTCGGCATCGCGCGGCGGCTCGGCAGCGAAGCCGGCGCAGGACTGACGCAGACCGGCCTCGTTATCGGCACGCCGCACTACATGAGTCCTGAGCAGGCGCTCGGCGATCCGAACCTCGGCCCGCGCTCCGACCTCTACTCCCTGGGCTGCGTGCTCTTTCAGATGGTGACTGGCAGCCCGCCCTTCGACGGCGAATCGTCGCAGCAGGTCGTGGGCAAGCACATCGCGGACCCGCCGCCCGCCGCACATGACGTGAATCCCAAGGTGCCGCGCGAAATGTCCGACGTGATCCTGCGCTGCCTCGAGAAACAGCCGGCCGATCGTTTTCAGTCCGCGGGCGAGGTGATCGCGGCGCTGGAAAGCGACAATCAGCCGAGCACGATGCGCTCGAGAGCGAGCGCAGCTCAGGCGGCGACGGAGTTGCTGGTGAGTGGAGCACGCACGGCACCGACTGCACGTCGGCACGGTGGCACGTCGGCGCGACCAAGGCGTGTTGGATGGGTTATTCTCGCAATCGCGCTACCCGTCCTGGTTCTCGGTGCAGGCGCGATGTTCTTTCGGCAGCCGACGCTCGCGTTTCAGAATCGCTTGACCGACATGGTCGCGGTGCAGGTCGGTGGCGAGGAGCGGCGCATTCTCCCGGGTGGCTCGTTCAACTTGAAGGTCGACCGCGCCCGCCGGCTCGATGTGTCGTGGCAGCTCATTTCCCGGCTCGGCGTATCGCTCGGTGACACGATTGCAATCGCGCGACCGCGAGGCACGGTGCGCATCGCGGCGACCGCGCGGCCGACGCACGGCTCCTACTTTGCGCCGCTGATTACGAACGAAACGGGCCGGCCACTTACCATCACCGTGAACGCGGGACTGGCGGGATCGATGCGCTGCGGCTGCATCGTGCCGCCCGGCGCGGTGCGAATGGCGATCGGCTATTACCCGCTGTTCGAAAACTCGACTGTGCGCGCCGAGGCCGACGGACGCGCGGCGACGTTCAAGGATCTGGGCCCGCAAGTCGATGCCACCCGCGGAATTGTCGGGCTGCTATTCACGGAAGCCGATCTCCGAACAACACACTGACAAATCCTTGCCTTGTGGACGCGAGTGCGAGACCGCAGGCTCCTCATATCCTGACCAGGAGCCGACATGTCGAATTTGCATCGCCCTCTGCTCGCCGTCGCAACCTCCATTCTGCTCTCGGCCTGTGGGGCCTCGCCGCGGCCGTCTACGACCACGACCCGCGATCTGGCAGCCCTCGACAGTGTGACCAGCAGCATCAGCGGCATTCCGGTGTCGACGAAGTCCGCCGACGCCCGCAACCACTTTCTCCAGGGCCAGCGCGAGCTCGACCTGGCGCGCAACTTCGAAGCGCTCGATCACTTCAAGCGCGCCGTGGCGGCCGACTCGACGTTTGCGATCGCCTACCTGAACGTCGCGAACACCGGCAACTCGTTCGAGGAATTCAAGACCAATTTGGCGCGTGCCGAGGCCCTCGCCGCGGGAGCCTCCGACGCCGAGCAGCTGCAGATCGAGATCGCGCGGAAGGGCCTCGAGAATGACGTCAGCGGGCAGCTGGCGGCGGCGCAGCAGCTCGTCGCCAAGTACCCCGAAAGCCCGCGCGCCCATCTCACGCTCGGAAACATCCAGGCGGGACTGAACCACAACGCCGACGCCCGGGCTTCGTACGGGAAGGCGCTGTCGCTGGCACCGCGGTTCGCGGTCGCCCATATCGCGATGGGGACTTCGTACCTGTTCGGTGAGCCGCGCGACTTCAATCAGGCGTTGCAGCATTATCAGGCCGCGGAGGCGCTCGCGCCCAACGAGCCGACCATGCACGACAATCTGGGCGACGCGCAGCGCGCCTTGAACAACCTGCGGCAAGCGCGCGTCGAATACACGCGCGGCCACGAGCTCAACCCCCGCGATGCGGGACTGCTGCAGCAGCGCGGGCACGTCAATTCGTTCGACGGGGATTACGAGGCGGCGCGCGCGGACTACGACTCGGCGATGGCGGTGGGACGGGGCAACGAGCGCGGCTTCTTCGCACCGTTCCGCGCGTACGTCAGCGCCTACGCGGGCGACGCCAAGGGCGCGATCACCGAGCTCAATCAGCTCGTCGCGCAGGCTGACGGGATGGGGATACCGGATCCCGTCACCGTGAAGATCAATGCGCTCTCGAACGTGGCGCTGATCGCGATCGATACGCGCGACTTCCCGTCGGCGGATGCGGCGCTCAAGCAGCGCACGCCGCTGATGATGCAGCAGGCCGATCAGGGGGGCAGTGCCGGCTTCCGGCGGGCGCAGGAACAGAACGTCGCCTACTTCAATGCCTGGCTCGCGGCCCGCAAGGGCGACTACCGGACCGCGCAGCGCGAAACCGCCCGTCTCACGGCGCTCGTCACCCCGGATGCGAACCCCCGCAAGATGGAGCCGGTGCATCAGCTGAAGGGGTTTGTCGCGCTGTATCAGGGACACAACGCGGACGCGGCGGCACACTTCGCGCAGGGCAACCTGCTCGATCCGTACATCAAGTACAACTACGCGATGGCGCTGGACGGTTCGGGTCAAGGCGACAAGGCAAAGCCGATGTTTGGCGAGCTCGCGATTTACAACTTCAATAGCCTGGGCTACGCGCTGATAAGAAAAGAGGCACAACAGATGGCGCAGTAGGAGTGGATGGATTGGAGATCCACACCGGTTTGGTTGTTCCCACTCTGAAGAGTGGGCCCAATAAGGCACTGCGCTTCAAGCGCAGTGGTTCACCGGGCCCACTCTTTAGAGTGGGATCTTCTCATCAGGATGTTTCTTGTTCTGTCTCTCGATGTAATCGATTGCGTTCTGGAGCAACCTCGGGCTGACGCTCGTCACTGAATACTCACGATTCCATCTCAACCCCATGCGGTTGTCAGGCTGCCGACTCGCGGCATAACTGCTCCCACCTTTCAGCAACTGAACCAAACGTGACACGTCAACACGCGGACCGGATCGGACAAGGAGGTGGACGTGCGAACGCAGGAAAGCCAGCGCGACGATCGTAACTCGCTCCCCAATCGCGGTCCGTCGGAAGAAGCCATCTAGAAAATGGCGTGTGGGGCCATCGATCATTGGCATCCGGCGATGGGTCGACCAGGTCAGGTGGAAGTAGATCTGGTGAGCGGCCATGTGGGAGATTCTGGAAGAAAGACCTCAACTCGCATGCAACCGTTCCCACCCTGAAGGGTGGGCCCAACAAGGCACTGCCCTTAAGGGCAATGATTTACTGGGCCCACTCTTTAGAGTGGGTCCAAATCAAAGGTGGGTCCATTCTCCCATGGCTCACCTATACCGGCTCCGCAAACAATCCGAATTCCGCAATCGCCGGACACACGGAGGCCTGCGTAACCCGCAGTCGCACCCGCGACGTCGTGATACGCGGGCCTCTGATCAATCGGCAGTTGCCGATGCTCGTGGCGGTCCCGAACTCCTCCCACTGGCCGTTCTGCCACTGATCCAGTCCCACGGCCTCGACGCGCTGGCCGAGCGGCAAGTACTCTCGTAGGCGCACGACGCTGAACGAGACCTCCCGCGGGAGCTCGAGCGTGAGACTCGGCGTCCGCACATCGTCGTCGGTCGCCCAATAGGTGTGACGGCTGCCGTCCAGCGCGTTCCCCGGCACGAAGCGTCGATCCCGGCCACCGCCGCGTGAATTACTGGCGGAGATGCGCGCGCCCGCGGCGAGGTTGGTCGCGAATGTCGCTTCGACGAGGCGGCGGAATTCCCGCAGCGCACGCACATCATTGTCGTGAATCCGGCCGCGGCGATCGGGGGGGAGATTGAGCAGGAACGACGCGCCACGTCCCACCGATGAGTAGTAGAGATCGACCAACTGCTGCGGCGTCTTGACCTGACTGTCCTCAAGCTTGTGATAGAACCAGCCCGGCCGGATCGAGACATCGCACTCGGCGGGCACCCAATGCGTGCCCGGCCGGTCGCCGCGATTCAGGCGCGCGACGTCCGCGTTTCCCGGTGAGAAATCGTCCCGATTGGAGGTCGCCCAGCACGTCTCGCCGGCGATTCCGTTCTCGTTCCCGACCCACCGAATATCCGGGCCGGCGTCGCTGAACAGTACGGTGTTGGGCTGCAGATCGCGCACGATCTGCCACGTGTTCGGCCAGTCGTAGTAGGTGCGGTTGTCGATCTCGCGCCGCTCGTACGCGCCGCCGTAGTAGCCGTCGCCGCCGTTCGCGCCGTCGAAGAAGATCTCGAATACCGGGCCATAATTGGTCAGCAGCTCGCGCAACTGATTGCGGTAGTAAACCAGATACTCGGGACTGCCATAGTCTTTGTGATTCCGATCCCACGGCGAGAGATAGACACCGAATTTCAATCCAGCTCTCGCACAAGCCTCGGAGATCTCCTTCACCACATCGCGCCTAAACGGGCTGTTCTTGACCGAATGCTCGGTGTAGCGCGACGGCCAGAGACAGAAGCCGTCGTGGTGCTTGCAGGTGAGGATCAGCCCCTTCATCCCGCCGTCCTTCGCCGCATCGACGATCTGGTCGGGGTCAAAATCGGTGGGATTGAAGACGGCGGGCGACTCGTCGCCGTAGCCCCATTCGCGGTTGGTAAAGGTGTTGACCGTGAAATGCAGAAAGCCGTAAAACTCGAGCTCGTGCCAGGCTAGCTGGCGGGGAGCTGGGAGCGGCGAGAAGGGAGCGGGAGGATCGACGAATCCCAGCGGCAACGGCAGTCCCGCGAGCGTGACGCCCGCGCCGACCGCCGTCGCGATGAAATCGCGTCGCTGGATCAGACCTCAGCCTGTTGGTGCGCTTCGACGAACCAGAGCCACTGATCCACGCCGCGGGAAATATCCGTCAGCATGTCGGCGCTGTCTGCATCTTTGAGGTCTTGCATCTCCTCGATCCCGACCCGCGCTGTCCTGGCAAAGCCCGACAGGGCGTCGGACAACGCCGCGACGTGCTCCGCGCCGGTCGAGAGCGTGAGCGGATAGTCGACGATCGTCGAGCGAGCCTCGACTACGCCGATCGTGCCTTCGGCAATGCCGCCGAGCTGGACGATCCGCTCGGCGATCAGATCCACGTAGCCTTCGACCGACTCGTTGATGTCGTCGAACAGCTTGTGAAGTCCGATGAACGACGGGCCCTTCACGTTCCAGTGCGCCTGCTTGCATTGTGTCTGCAGATCGATGCACTCGGCGAGGCGTTGGTTGAGGAGCGGAATCACCTCGAGACGGATCGACTCAGGCAGATCATTCTTCGTCGAGTAGAGCCGCGCCGGTTCGCGCTCGCGCCCGGCCGGCACGGTCGGCTGCTCGGTGATGCGCGAGGCCGTCGCGCGAGCGCTGCGGCCATTCTTGCCGCCGCGGCCGTCTTTGCGGCGAGTAGTAGTGGTGCGAGCCATGAGGGATCTCCGGAGAGCTTAGGGAATCTACGAAGCAACGGATGACCTCAAAGCTGGGGCTGGGTACAGCCCGGTGGTAGTGGAGTAATTCGCGTGCGGCGAAGGGCCCCAGCTCGTCAGGCCCCCTCGGATCGCGACGCGATTAGTGCAACGGCGGTGTGTCACGACTCGACCGGTCGATCCGTGACGGCGACGTACAGAGATCCTCCGTACGCCGAGGGATGTGTCGCGGTGATCACCGGCTGTGAGAGACCAAGCCCGGCGACGATCTCCCGCAGCCGCTCGGCGGAGATGGGAAATGGCACCCAGCGGCTCGGGCGACGACCCTCGTACTCGACGATCACGACGCGTCCGCCGGGGCGCAGCCAGCGCAGCAGACGCGCGAGTACGACGTCGGGATTCGGGACAAAGTGCAGCGCGTTCGCAAACAGCATCCCGCTGAGCTCACCAGCGCCAACCCCTGGCAGCTGGAGATCGCGAGTGAAATCCCCGCTCACGGGAATCACCTCGACGCTATCCGACGCCAGTCCTTCGAGCGACGCGATCGCGGCACGATCCCGGTCTACGGCGTAGATGCGGCTCCCGCTTTCGAGGCGCCGCGCGAGCGCTCGAGAAAACGTACCGTCACCGGCCCCCAGGTCGGCCCAGTCGCCTGCCTGCCGCGGGACCGCGGTGGCTAGAAGGGCCTCAGCGTCAGCGATGTTCAATGAGCCGTCGATTGGTGATGATCAGCTGAATGCTGCTGCGTAGTCGCGCGCAAAATCGCCAATCGTGCGCGGCGGTCTGCCAAGCACGCGTTGCACGGTTGGAGAGACCATCGCCGTAGGTCCGCCGTCCCGCTGATAGGCCGCGATGGCCAACGTCGCGTCGATCAATTCTGTCGGTTGGCCGAGCCGCGTCAGTCGCACGCGCGCGTCCTCCATGCTGATGGGTCGATACGCGATGGCGCGACCCGTGACCTTCGTCAACTCGGCCGCCAGATCTGCGTACCCCACCGCCACGCCACCGGTGAGCACGTACTTCTTCCCGATGTGCGCGTCAGGATGGAGCAACACCTCCGCTGCAACCGCGGCGATGTCGCGCGTGTCGATGAAGGGCACTCGCGCGTCACCAATGGGCGAATAGATCGCGTTTTCCGCGCGCACTGATGCGGCCACGTCCTTCAGCCAATTCTGCATGAAGGCATGCGGACGCAGCAGCGTCCAGGGAAGCGCGGTCTGTTGAATCGCCTGTTCTACCGCCCAGTGATCGCGACCGATGCCCGACCGGGAATGATCGGATGCACCGAGTGCCGAGAGTTTCACGATGTGGCGGATGGCGCGGCGCCGCGCAGCGTCGACCACGGTGAGTTGTACCTGCAGAAAGCCCGGCTCATTGCCGGTCAGGAGGAACAGGCTCGATGCTCCAGCGAGGGCGGCCTCGGCCTGAACCGGCTCGGCGAGATCAGCCCGGAAGAACGTCGCGTCTGCCGGGCGAGCCGCACTCTCGGCGCGGCGGTAGATCGCGCGCGTATCGGCCCCGGCTGCTGCCAACAGGCGCACCAGCTCGGAGCCGATCGTCCCGCTACTGCCGGTGACGACGATCAAGTCGACGCGATCACGACGTCACTTCCACGTCGACCCCGCCGTGGCCCGCGAGGGCATGCGTGGCGACCGCTTCGATCAGCCGCTGCGGCTCGAGTGCGCTGGAGCCCACACGCCACCAGGCACCCAGAGCGCGCAGCTGCCGGAAGTATTGATCGAGTGACAAGGCCCTGATTTCCATCCGGCCTCTCAATTGCCTCTCAGAACGAAACCGTGACGCCGCCCTGCCAGGCGATGTCGTGCTGGGTCTTGTCGAAGCCGTACCGGTCGAACTTGTAGACGTAGTCACGGCCTTCCGCCCGTACGCCCAGGCGGCCGAACCGATACTCGATGCCTCCGCCGAAGTTGCCGGCGAACTTCGTCCACGTGCTGTCCGAAGCGAGCTGATGGACGCTGATCGCCCCTGCTCCGCCCAGAATGTATGGTGTGACGGTACTCGCGCCCGTCGTCAGCGGATAGCGCAGGACGATGTCGGCATCATAGGCGAACTTGTTGAACTTGCCACGACCCGCGATCGCGCCGGACCGCAGGCTGTCCTGTGCCCACGTGCCACCGACCCGGAGCGCGACGCGGGGCAGGATCCAATAGCTGGCGTCGAGCGAGCCTGCCCAGCCGAGGCGCCAGTCCGCCGTGCCGGCATCGTTCAGATTGGCGGCGCCGGACAACCCGCCGAATGCGGCCGACACGGTGACCCGATCGGCCAGGGGACTGCGGTTCTGCGCATGCAACGCCGCCGGTGCAATCGCGATGGCGGCGAGCGTGAGTGAAAGGGACAGCGTGCGTCTCGACATGTTACCCTCCGAAAAATGGTGATGAGGTTGGGGACTCCGTCTCGGGACGAGCCGAGAACGTGTGCACAACACACATTGTTCCGGAGACCTTAGTCGTCTGGGCCGGCGAGCGTCTCGGTGAGGCGAGCGAGCTGATGGAGCTGCGAACTGCTCAGCGGCTTGGTGAGCCGCCGCGCGGCGGCGGCGATCTCGGGATCGATGCGAGCCAGCATCGCGAGCCCTGCCCGCGTGACTGTTGCGACCGAGCAACGCCGGTCGTCAGGGTCCAGGCGCCGCTTCGCGAATCCCAGCCGCACGAGGCGATCGAGCATGCGCGTCATGTCGGGAGAGCGGTGCATGCTGCAGCGTGAGGTGACTTCGCCGCGCGCGTAGCCGGTCGGGGGGGCGTCGCGCAGGATACGCAGCACCCGGTACTGATCCGTGGTGATACCGTGGCGCTCGCAGATCTCCGCAAACGACTGCTGCAGATGATCGGCAGCGATCAGTACCCCGACGGCGGCCTGCTCGGCCGGACTCACGGCTTTTTGCGGTTTCACACGCTGCCGAACGGCCATGCTGCAAAATCTGTTCCCAACACACAATGTCAAGGCGCGTTTACAGGCCAAACTCGGCGGAACAATCCGTGTTGTGAACACGTTGTTCGACGATCCGGCCTTCGACCGGCTGCGGTGTCGTATCGTTGTTGACACTGCCGTGACATCGCAATGGGTTGTCGAAATCGACCGCTGTCGTCCGACGATCTCTGTGAGTCACAATCATCCCATTCAGTTCCTTCAGGAGGTCGTCGCGTATGCGTAGTCGCATTCTCGGAGAGACGGGTCGTGGGTCGGCAATTCTCCTTGCCGTCGTACTCGCCCTTGGTATCGCGCTGGCTGGGTGGAAGACCGCGTCCGCGCGTGCTACCGCCGCCGCCGCCGCGCATCAACCCGAACCAATCGAGATGGTTACGAGCGCCGTGGCGCGTACGGAGCAGCACCGCGCCACGACGACGTCCATCGGCACCGTGCTCGCGCTGCGGTCGATCACGCTGCGGACCGAGCTGTCCGGCACCGTACACGCGGTGGCGCTGGTGCCCGGGCGCGTAGTGGACTCCGGCACGGTCCTGGTCGCGCTGGACGTTTCCGTCGAGCAGGCCGAACTCGAGGCACTGCAAGCACAGTCGCAACTCGCGGTGACCAGCCTCGCGCGCATGGAGCGGCTGCGTCAACACGGCGCGGTGTCCGAGGAGGAAGTGGATCGGGCGCGCGCCGAGCGTGACGTCGCGCAGGCGCAAATCGCCCGCACGCAGGCGATCATCGCCAAGAAGACGATTCGCGCGCCCTTCCGCGCGCGGGTCGGCATCTCGGATGTACATCCCGGCCAATACCTGAACGAAGGCACGCAGCTCACCACGCTCCAGGGCATCGATGGCGCCGTGCACGTGGACTTCGCGGTGTCACAGCAAGTCGCCGTGGGCCTGCGTGCGGGCACACCAGTCCAGGTGGTGACGACGGCGGACTCGATGCCCATCGCCGCGCGGATCGTGGCGGTTGACGCGCGCGTCGATCCGGTCACCCGCACCACCACGGTGCGTGCGACCATCATCGGCGGCGCTCCGGCGCCGGGGTCATCGGTCCGCGTGTTCGTCCCGGCCGGGCCGATGGTCACGGCGATCGTCGTCCCCGTAAATGCGCTGCGCCGCGGTCCCTCCGGCGATCACGTGTTCGTCATCGCCGCCGATGAGAGCGGTAAGACCCGCGCGCACGAGCGGCCGGTCCGCAGCGGCCCGATGCTGGGCGATGAGATCGTGATTCTCGACGGTCTCACAGCCGGTGAGCAGGTGGCGGCGTCCGGCTCCTTCAAGCTCCGCGAAGGGGTTCTGGTAGCGGTTGATGCACCGAAGACAGGAGGGGCGCAGCAATGAAGTCGTTCACCGATCTATTCATCCGGCACCCGGTGCTCGCGGTGGTCGTGAATCTCGCGATCGTCCTCGTTGGTTGGCGAGCGCTCGCCTCGCTGCCGGTGCAGCAGTACCCCAACATCCAGAGCTCGTCCGTCGTGATCAATACCGTCTACTACGGCGCGAGCGCCGAGGCGGTGCGGGGGTTTCTCACGACGCCGATCGAGCGCGCCGTGTCGGCGATCAGCGGTATCGACTATCTCGAGTCGACGAGCCGCGCGGGTATCAGTACCGTCACGATCCATCTCAAGTTGAATCAGAACAGCACCGCGGCCCTGGCCGAGGTGACGGCGCGCCTGCAGCAGGTGCGATCCGAGCTTCCGGCGGAGGCCGAGCCACCGCAAGTGGAGGTGCAGCGCGCGGATCGGCCCTACGCGTCCTTCTACCTGAGTTTCTCGTCCAAGCAGCGTGACATCCCGGCGATCACCGACTGGCTGTCGCGCACCCTGCAGCCGCAGCTTGCGACGATCGCCGGCGTGCAGCGGACCGACATCGTCGGCGGCCGGCCGATCGCGATGCGCGTCTGGATCGATCCAGACCGGCTCGCGGCACACAACCTGTCGCCGGGCGACGTGTTCGCGGCGCTGCGGCGGAACAACTATCTCGCCGCCGTGGGGCAGACCAAGGGCAACCTGGTACAGGTCAGCCTGCTGGCGAACACCGATCTCCGCTCGACGACCGAGTTCGAAAACCTGATCGTCACCGATCGTGACGGTGCGGTCGTGCGCCTGTCGGATGTCGCCAATGTGGAGCTGGGCGCCGAAGAACCCGACATGATCGCGAAGTTCAACGGCGACGAAGCCGTGTACGTGGGTGTCTGGCCGACGATCGGCAGCAACGAGATCGAGGTCTCGCATCGCCTGCACGCCGAGATTGCTCGCATCACTCCGACGTTGCCGCCCGACATCCAGCTCCGGGTCGCGTATGACGGCACCGTCTTCATGCAGGACGCGCTCAAAGAGATCACCAAGACCCTGATGGAGACGATCCTCATCGTCGGCATCGTGGTGTTCCTGTTCCTTGGCTCGATCCGCACAGCGCTCGTCCCGCTAGTCGCGATGCCCGTGTCGCTGATCGGCGCGGGCGCCGTCATGATGGCGTTCGGATTCAGTCTCAACCTGTTGACCATTCTGGCGATCGTGCTCTCGGTCGGACTGGTGGTCGATGACGCGATCGTCGTCGTCGAGAATGTGGAACGGCACGTCCACCTTGGAAAGACACGCCTGCAGGCGGCCCTTGTCGGCGCGCGCGAGCTCGTTGGCCCCATCATCGCGATGACCATCACGCTCGCCGCGGTGTACGCGCCGATCGGATTCCAAGGCGGCCTCACCGGTTCGTTGTTCCTCGAGTTCGCTATCACGCTGGCGGCCGCGGTCGTCGTCTCCGGCATCGTCGCGGTGACCTTGTCGCCGGTAATGAGCTCGAGGTTCGTGCACCCCCAGGGCAAGGAAGGAAAGCTCACCCAGCTGGTCAATCGGGGGTTCGAGGTCGTGCGCAGCACCTACGCGCGGCTGCTCGACGGCGCTTTGCAGATGCGTCCGGCGATCGTCGCGGCCGCGATTCTCGTGATGCTCGCGGCGTGGCCGCTGTACAACTATTCGAAGCGGGAGCTCGCGCCCGTCGAGGACCAGAGTCACATCAGCCTCTTCATGGACGTGCCGCCCGACGCGACCCTCGCCGCGAACAATCGTGCGTCGCTCGATGTCGTCAAAGCGGTCACGTCATTCCCCGAGGCGAAGTTCATGTGGTCGTTGACCGCCTCATGGGGTGCCTTCGGCGGCATGGTGGCGAAAGACTGGAAGGAACGAGAGCGCTCCACCGCGCAGATATTCCCGGCCCTCTACGGCGCCGTCTCACAGATCCCGGGCGTTCGCGTGTTCCCGCGGCTCGACCCGCCGTTGCCGACTCCGGGCTCCTACGACGTCGAGCTCGTGCTGCAGAGCGATGAGCCGCCGGAGCAGATGCTGCAGAGAGCCGGTGCCGTGGTCGGCGCTGGGTGGCAGAGCGGCAAGTTCCTGTACGTCGATACCGATCTAAAGATCGATTTGCCCGAGGCGCGCGTCGTGATCGACCGTGATCAAGTCGCCGACCTGGGGCTCGATCTAGCCACCGTTGGCCGCGAGCTGGGAACGGCTCTCGGTGGTGGTTACGTGAACCGGTTCAACTACTTCGATCGCAGTTACAAGGTCATCCCGCAGATCGGGGAGGACGACCGGAGGACCGTCGGACCGCTGCTCGATCTCAAGATCAAGACGCCGACGGGTCAGCTCGTGCCGGTGTCCACGTTCACGCGGATCGAGGCGACGACCGCCCCACGCACCCTGACGCGGTTCCAGCAACGCAACTCGGTCCGCGTGTTCGGTGCGGTGAATGCTGGCGTGACCAAGGAAGAAGGGTTGCGGGTGCTGGAAACCGCGGCCACGAGCCTCAACGCGCCGGGTCTCACGATCGACCACGCCGGCGAATCACGTCAGATCCGCCGTGAAGGCGGCGCATTGACGGTGACTTTGGGATTCGCTGTAATCCTCATCTATCTCGTGCTCGCGGCCCAATTCCGGAGCTTCCGCGATCCGTTGATCGTGCTGCTGGGCTCGGTCCCGCTCGCAATTTCGGGAGCGCTGATCTTCACCTTCCTCAATCTGACGACACTCAACATCTACTCGCAGGTCGGGTTGATCACGCTTGTCGGACTGATAGCAAAAAACGGAATCTTGATCGTCCAATTCGCGAATACGCTGCAGGAGCGCGGCCTCGCCAAGATGGCGGCGCTGCGTGAAGCGACACTGACGCGTTTGCGTCCGGTGCTGATGACGTCCGCCGCGACGGTGTTCGGCCACTTCCCGCTCGTCCTCGCCTCCGGTCCTGGATCGGCGGCACGCAACAGCATCGGCATGGTCCTCGTCACCGGGATGACACTGGGCACGGTGTTCACGCTGTTCATTGTGCCGGTCTTCTACTCACTCATCGCCGCAGAGCATAAGCCGGCGCCGGCCTACGAGCCGGTCGGCCAGGAGGTACTAGCATGAATCCGAAATCGGGAATTGGGGCGAGCACGCTCCTCGCCCTCCTCCTCGTGGGAGGCGCCGCGCAGGCTCGCGGTCAGGACCGGGAGCTCGCGCCCCCGGTGGCCTTCTGGAGGACACTGGGCGACACGACCCTCGAGCGGCTCGCGGCCGAAGTCGTGAAGTCCAACCACGACGTCGTCGCCGCTCGCGCCCGGCTGCGCGGCGCGCGCGCGGCGCGGCTCAATGCGGCCCTCGACTTCGCACCGGCCGTCACAGTCACCGCGAGCTACACTCGGCAACGGCTCTCCAGCGTCGGGTTTCCCGGCACTGTCGGCAGCGCGTTCCCCGACCAGAATGTGTGGGACGCCGGCCTGCAGCTCTCCTGGGAGCTCGATGTCTTCGGCCGGATCCGCAAGTCGACCCAGGGACGTGCTGCCCTGATCGGCGCTGCCGAGGAGGACGTGCAGGATCTCCAGGTGCTGCTGACCGCGGAGCTGGCCGTCACCTACTTCGATCTGCGCGGTGCGCAGGATCGACTCCAAGTCGCGCGCCGTAATGCCGAGAATCAGCAGCACACGCTCGACGTCACACTGCAACGCCTCGAGGCAGGTCGCGGCAACGAGTTCGACTCCGAACGCGCCCGTGCCCAGTTGAACTCGACCCTCGCGGGAATCCCGGAGCTCGAGGCGTCGATAATCGCCGTCGAGCATCGCATCGCCGTATTGGTGGGCCGGCCGGTGAGCGGGCTCGAGCAAGACAGTGTCGAAAGCCCGTCAGTCGTGGCGCTTCCTGACTCGATCCTGGTTCCCAACGCCGACGTCATAGTCCGGCTGCGGCCGGACGTGCGGAGCGCCGAGCGCCAGGTTTCTGCTGGTGAAGCGTTCGTCGGCGCGGCCAAGGCGGCGTATCTGCCGCAGATCTCGATCGGGGGCGCCGCGGGATATGTCGGCAACTCATTTGACGCGATGGGAAACTCCAACACACCCCGCTACGCGATCGGGCCGGTCATCTCGTGGCCCGCACTCAACCTGGGCCGGGTGAAGGCCGGGGTCGACATCGCGCGAGCCCAGGAAGCGGAAGCAGAAGCGTATTACCGCAAGGCGCAGCTCCAGGCATCCGAGGAAATCGAGACGACGGTTGTCGCATACAACAAGTCGCGTCAAGCTCTCGAGTATCTCGCGGCCGCTGCCCGTGCGAGCGAGCGAGCCGCGGCGCTGGCGCGCCTGCGGTTCGACGAAGGCGCGACCGATTTCCTGCAGGTATTGGACGCCGAGCGCACGATGCTCGAGGCACAGGATCGGCTGGCCGCCGGGCGTACGGCGGCAACCAGGGGGTTGGCGCAGGTCTATCGCGCGCTGGGGGGAGCACTCCCGTAGGAGGCATAGCGTTGCCGGTACGCCCGCGGGCTGGCGCCGAACTCGGTCCGGAACGCCCGATTGAAGTTGGAGATGTCTCCGAAGCCAGAGTCGAGGGCGACATCGATGACTCTGCCCGCTTCGGTCGCGAGCCGCGTCGCCGCGGCACGCAGCCGGGCCCGCAGCACGTACTGGTGTGGCGTGACGCCAGTCAGCCGTTCGAACGTGCGGAGAAAGTGATAGGGGCTGAGACCGCTCTCGCGGGCGAGCGTACCGAGGCTCAGATCTCCATCCGGCCGGCCATCGATGGCGCGCACGGCCCGCGTCACGCGTGCCTCGGCGTTCAACGGCAGGGCGCCGTCGTCCCACGACAGTCCCGCCGCGAGCTTCACAGCGCCGACGGCCAGCCGCACGCCAACTTCCTCCCACGGCACTGAGGCCGCCCCGGCCGCGCCGGCGCCTGCTCCTGCGACCAGCGCGGCGAGTGCCTGCAAGGGAGGGAGTCGAGGAACCGGAAACCGCAGCTTCGTGCCGGTAGCACCGGCATCGGCCGCGAGTCGCTCGAAGTACTCAGGCTGGTAGTAGAACGCGACGCAGCGGTCGCCCTCGCCGTGCCGGTGCCCGCACTCGTAGCAGTGCCCCGCGTTTCCCAACAACAGCGAGCCCGGCACCATGAATCCGCGGCCGAGCGGCGAGCGGTACTGAAAGCTGCCCGCGAGCACGATCGCGATGGTAGAGCGCGTGTGGCGTTCCTCGAACGAGCGGTCCTGTGGGCCGGACGTGCAGGTGACATCGCCCACCGACCAGCCCTGGCCGGCGGCGACCCTCCGGCCGACCGCACGGCCCGCCTCGCCCCGCTCTCTGCGGCGCTTCAGCGCCTCCTGCACCGCGACCGCAATTTTTCCCAAGACTTACCTCCGTCTCCGATCTACACTCCCCAGACCCAAAAAAGGAGCCACTGTGAGCACGACGACTGCCGTTCCCATTGAATCACGCATCCTCAGCGAAGGCTACGGCCCCGGCGCATGGCACGGCCCGGACATGAAGGCGGCGCTGGCTGACGTGAAACCCGCGCTCGCGTTCTGGAGACCGGCGACCGGACGCCACAACATCGCCGAGCTCGTGCTGCATCATGCCTATTTCGTACGGGCCGTCAGATCGCAGATCTCCGGGCGACCCGCCGAGCCTTTCGTTCTGCCGGGCGAAGATTGGTTTGTCGTCACCGACCAGAGGCCGATCTCATGGTCCAAGATTCAATCCACGTTGGAGTCGGAGCAGCAACGTCTAGCTGAGCTGGTCGCTGCCATCGAAGCGGGCACCTTCACGCCTGTCATGGCCGCGCCCGAGCGCATCAGTCTCATACTCGGGATCACGTGTCATGCGATCTATCACGCCGGTCAGGTGCAGCTGATCAAGCGGCTGAAGGAAGCTTAACTCACCGGGCGACCTTGACGATCGTGTCCCACGTCCGCGTCGTCTGATCCTTCCCAAACGTCTTCTCGATCAGCGTCATGAACACGGGACCCTTCGGGGTCGGCAGATAGGCGCTGAAGATTTCACCGTCCTTTATTGCGAGAATGCGCGCGCCGTGCATTTCGACGGGCAGCTTGATCTTCGCCGTGGGACGCCCGCGCAAGAACGTGACGATGCGTTTCGCCTTGGGACTCACCTTGAACGCGCGGTAGGGATCGGTCTCCAAGAGTTTCCTGAGCTGCTCGACCGGCCGCACGATGGCGGGAAACACTCGACCGAGGTGCTCCTGCATCGCGGCTTCCGCTTTCAGCTGCAGCGCCTCCTCCGACGTGCTGCGAGCGTCGAACACGACATTACCGCTGCCAAGCACCGTTTTCACGTCTGTGAATCCCGCAGCTTCGAACGCTGCCTTGAGCGCCGGCATCTTGCAATTCATCGGCATCACACCGCGCAGGAACGCCGCATAGCGAGGCATCGAGCTCAAGAGCCCCGAATCGACTGGAGATACCGGTAAATCGCGCGCACGTCGGCGTCCGTAATGCGCCGGAACGCTTGCCACGGCATGGGACTGCCCGGGATCCGCACTCCCGCGCGAAACCGCGCGACAAACTCATCCTCGGTCCACACGGCCGCGCGGCCCGTTCCAGGATTCGCCGTGATGTCGGGTGGCACGAGCTTCGTGTGCGCGTTATCGGCGGCCTCCATCGGACTGCCGCCGGCGAGCCGCGGTCCCGTGTACGCCCCGGTGACCATGCTGCGCTGCGTATGGCATCCCGCGCAGTTCGCGACGGCCGTAACCAGATACGCACCGCGCTCGAGCGTCGGACCTGCGGGCGGGCTCTCGGCAGGCGGAGTCCCACTCGGCCCGACAGGCTTGATCGCGAACGCCATCACCGCCTTGCCCATGAGGTTGAGATCATGATCGGGCACGGGATTGCGCACGGGTGGCTGTGAGCGCAGGAA
>QHUF01000090.1 GCA_003221075.1 Gemmatimonadota bacterium | reverse complement strand
TCGGCGTGAATATGGGTATCGACGACTGCCGCGGGCGTTGCGTGCAGCTCGGTCAGCAACGCGTCGTAGCGCTCGACGTGCCGTCCCGGATCCACGATCACAGCATCACCGTCACTTACCACGACATAGCTGAGGGCGCCTTTGCCGACGCGATCGAGTTGAACGACATGCGACAGGGAAGGAGTCGGCGAGAGTTGGTGGGCGACGTACACCGTTTCCCAGGCAGCCATGCCGCCGATGACTGAGTACGCCTCGTAGCCCCGCTCGCGCAAGAATGCCGTCGCCTTCTTGCTGGAATTGCCGCGACCGCAGACGACTGCGATGGGCCGCGTGGTGTCGAGGTGGAGTGTGCTCAGGTCGGGGAGCGCGACGAGTTGGGAGCTCGGATGCGCATGGAAATCCAGCTCCGATCCGAGCGCGATGTGGCCACTGGCCACCTTATCCGGCGCCCGGACGTCCAGGATCTGGAGTGATTCTCCGCGATCCAGTCTTTCAGCGAGCTGCTCTGGGGAGATCTGTGGCAGCGATTCGCGCGTCATGCTCACAAGACTATGGCTAGGCCCAACAGCACGGCCACCGTATTTTGCGCAAGCGGAAAATCTGCTCGCGGCTTGAATGCAGTATAGCTGAGGTCGACGCGTCCCTCGAGGCGTTCGACAACACCAATGCGGTAGCCCGCCGCGACGTTCACACCGGCAAAGGCGATTCCTTTGGCGCCGCTCTGTGCGATATAGCGGACATTCCCGCCGGCGGCGGCGTACAATCCTCGACAGACCGCGACGTTCAACCGGGGCGCGAGCTGTAGGTCAAATAGCGTGGCGCCTTGTTGCTGGGTACGTTGCGCCGTCAAGCCGGCTTCGAAGGCCAGCCGGCCGCGCAGCGGCACATCGACGAATAACGGAGGGGTCGCGGTCGCCTCCGAACCGGGAAAGTCGACCACCGTCTCACGCGCGTCGACGTAAACTCCCGCCACGGTTCCGTACAGATGGTTCTGCACGAACCCTCCGGCCGCGCCGACCTGGGTTCTCCATGGCCGGAACGTCGCGGTGGGACTCGACGCGCGCCCGGCGCGTCGGCTCAACTGCCGTGACACGCCGAACAGCAACCCGTACACGTTGCTCGGAGCGATCGAATCGGTTTTTCCCTGCGTGACCCACTGCGCTTCGATTCGTGCATTGAGGTTCGGACCGATCTCATGCTGAAGACCTACGGCGCCCACCAGGCCGGTCTGGGTGGAATGGCCGCCATCAATGTCGCGGCGGCGGATTATGCCGCCGGCTGCGACGTACGCGCCCCGACCGACGGCGATGTCGGCACGCAGTGTAAGACGAATGTCGGCGTCTGTCGATCCGGGAACGAATCCGCTCGCTTCCCTGAACTTCGTATGCCGAGCGCCAAGGCTCGATTCGAGTCCAATCGTGTTGTTCAACCGTGCAACGAGAAAGAAGCTCGGTTGTATCGAGCCGCTGCTCGGCAGCTCCCAGCGATCGATGGCATCCTGCCGCCGCGTTCCCGCCGGTTTTTGCCGCAGTATCCCGCCTTGAATCCCGAGCTGAGTAGTCCAACCTTGGCCGGCGAGAGACGAAGACGCGAGCGCGGTCAGGACACAGAGCACGATCCGTTTTTTCATCGGCACAAACTAGTGCTTTCGTGGGACTCCCGTTTTGTGATCCCCCCTCTATATTCACCGCTATTGTGAAACAGTTCACAAGCGACATCGCAATGACACTAGTCCCCAGTTCCCAGCCCCAGCCCCCAGCTCCCCGGAGGAGTTCCGCAATGCGCTTCGCTTTGCTCACGACCGTCGTCGCCATCAGCGCAGTCGCCTGTGGCAAGAAGGGCGACCAGAACCAAACCCAGAGCGCGCCCCCGGCAGCGCCCGCGGCCGCGACGACGACCGGCCCAGTCGTCGAGGTGAAGATGACCGGTAACGGTACTACCCGCGGCGCGTTCGAGCCCAGCACGATCACGATTCCGGTGGGCGCCACCGTGCGCTTCACCAGCGTCAGCGGCTTCCCGCACAACGTCGCGTTTTGGCAGGATTCGGTTCCGGCGGGCGGCGCAGCGGTCCTCAATGCCAATATGAAGAACACGATCGATAATCTTTCAGGGCCATTCCTGCAGCAGAACGAGACGTACGAGGTGTCGTTCGCCAACGCGCCGAAGGGTACGTACAAGGGCTATTGCACGCCTCACCAGGCCATCGGCATGAAGATCGCGATCAAGGTTGAGTAGGGATTGCCTGAGTAAAAAACTGGCGGCCCCGGCGCGTGCCGGGGTCGCTTTTCTCCGGTGCGCACAGTAGATCTGATGCCGACGATGTTCGAGCGCCTCGACGTCACCGTCCCGTCTGGTGTCGTTCTCGACGGCGTTCCTTTTTCCAAAATCGCTGCTGCAACGGAACCGCTAGTTCGGTGAGGGGACTCTCGATGCCTCCACGTATGGTCGTGGTCGTAGCCGCGCTCCGCTTGGCCGTTTCTGCTTACGCGGCGAGCGCTGATCCTGTGCGGCCACCGGTGCCGCCCGACGATTGGAGCGGGCTCGAGCGTACGACGATCACGAAAAACCCGGAGCGGGACGAGCTCACACTGGAGTTGCCGGCCGTGGATCTCCCCGCCGGAACCGTCGTGGATCAGGCAGCGTCGGTGGGGGAATTCCCGGTAAACGGATCGATCTACGCCCTGCACGCCGAGGTCATCGATGAACGCGGGCGGCGGCTGTCCAACGACTTCTTGCATCACATGAACGTCATGGATCCGGCCGAGCGTGAGCTGTTCCTTCCTATTTCGCGGCGCATTCTCGCGTCGGGGCGGGAGACGGGCGAAATCCGCTTTCCCTGGCTGTTGTTTGGCGCGCCGATGCGGGCCGGCGAGCGCATCCTGGCGAACGCCATGATTCACAATCCGACCATGGTGAGTTACCGCGGCGTACGCGTCCGGCTCCTGCTGAACTACGTGCCGGACCATCGGCCGTGGCCGTTTTTCTCCGTGATTCCGTGGCAGCTGGATGTCGGGTTTCCGGTGGGAGACAAATCGTTCGATCTGCCCCCGGGGCGCACCGAGCGGTCATATGAAGGAAGTCCCGCGGTGGCAGGGAAGCTCATCGTCATTGGCGGGCACATGCATGAGTATGGCCGGACGATCGAGTTCTGGGATGCGACGACGGGGAAACGGCTCTGGCACGGTGAACCCGGTCCGGCGCCCCCCGGTGAACCGAGCGCGGTGCCGTTGGGCAAACTCTACGGCCTGACGGGTATCGGCCTGCGCATCACGCCCGCCCACCGCTATCGCGTACGGGTGATCTACGAGAATCCCACCGGTCATCCGATTCCCAACGGCGGGATGGGTGTGGTCGGCGGATTGTTCATGCCGGATCGCAAAGCGGTCTGGCCGGCCACAAATGAGACCGACTCACTGTATCAGCAGGACCTGCGTCACTTCGTGGGGCCGGTGGGGAGGCAGGCGGTCACCCTGCCGATGTCCCACATGCACATGGAGCACTAGACGCTGCTGCCGGACTCCACTCCGTAGTCCCCAACTCGCACGCGCTGCGGCTCGGTCGCTTCGGCGGTCTGCATGACGCCGAGCATCAGCGCCGCGACGATCAACCCGGCGAGCGCGTCCACGGCGTAGTGGAATTGTCCGTACACCACGGCCAGAATCAGGCCGGCCGTGAAGGGCAGCAGGACGAGCCCGAGCGTGCGCCAATACCGCAGCGCCATCCCCGTAGCCACGACCGAGGCGGCGACGTGTGAAGAGGGGAACGCGGCGCCCCACGAATCCCCTCGATCGAGCAGCCATGCCGCGAAGCGCGCCGGCCCCACACCGGTAGCCGCATTGTGCGCGCCGTCGAACGCATAGCGCGGTCCCGCGACGGGGAAGAAGAGGAAGGCGACGTAGCACAGGTAGAAGGTTGCCATGATGCCGAAGATCGTATGCCGCGAAGCGTCGCGCCGGCCTGCCATCCAGAGCGCAAACGGCGCCGCGTACAGAATCGGGTAGTACGCCAGATAGCACGCGTGCAGCACCCACGACAGGACGACATTCGGCGACTCTCGAATCCAGCGATACGAGATCTGCGAGCCGAAGACCCACGTCTCCAGCCGCTGGATGAGGAGGTCGTTCTGAAATCCGGCGCTGAGCGTAAGCACGCCGATCTCTCCGTACAGGGCGGGGAGCAGGAGCATGGGATACCAGTCGCCCAGGAACCGGCCGATGGGGCCGGCATTGCGGGCGCGCGGGGCGAGCAGCACCAGCGCGGCAATCAGGGCGTGGGCGGTCAGGACCCATGGCCAGCCGCGGATCCCTTCTGCACCGAAGGAGAGGAGAACGGCGCCGGTCGCGACCGCGATGTAGGCGCTGGTCGCGAGGTCGAGGGCGGTATAGCCCCGCCATAACCCGTCGGTCCCACTCCACTTCCAGCCGCGGCTGTTCACAGCCATCCCACCTCCCGATACCAATTCGCGGCGCGCCGCAGTCCGGTTTCGAGCTCGATCTCGGCGCGCCAGCCTGTGTCGCGCGTCAGGGCATCGCCCAGGCAGGTCCACGCTGGGGCCAGGTATTCGTTGCCCTTGTCGGCCGACAGCAAAGTGGTGCGGCCGGCCATATGCGCAAGGGTGCCCGTCACCCAGAGCACGCCGCGCACGACAAGCGGGGGCATCGGAATGATGCGCGGCGTGGTACCCACCGCTTGCCCGATCCGTCGTACGAACGCGCGGCTCGTGATCGGTTCCGGATGTGTTGCGAAGTAGACACGCCCTGCCGTCGCCTTCGACACCGCGACCGCTATCAACGCCCGCGCGAGATCCTCGGCATGAATGACCGACAATTCCTGCGATCCGTCGCCAAAGACCGGGACGAGGCCGCGCCGGGCCAGCCGGAAAACGGTGAGCGTGCCGCGGTCCCACTCCCCATACACCACCGGGGGTCGCACGATCGTCCACTCCATCGGCATCGCCCGCACGAGGACCTCCGCGGCGAGCTTCGAGCGTCCGTACTGCGTGACGGGAGCCGGAGGCCTCGCTTCGTCGATCGGGTGGCCGGGGGTCGTCGGACCCGCGACCGCCAGGGATGAGATGTGCACGAAGCGTCGCACGCCGGCGTCCCGTGCCGCTTCCAGCACATTGGCCGTGCCGTCGCGATTTGTCGCCATGAACTCGGCGGCCGAGCGGGCCACGATTTTTCCGGCGACATGAAATACCAGCTCCGCACCCGTGCAGCCGTCCCGGAGCGCGTGCTCATCGTCGAGATCGCCGCGCACGAGCCGGACCTCGGGCCCCCATCCCAGCTGTGCGGCGAGCGCAGGACGCCGCACCAGCGCCGTGACGGAATCTCCGCGCGCACGTAGCGCCTTGACCAGGTGAGCACCGACGAAGCCGGTGCCACCGGTCACAAAGACGTTCACAGCGGCTTGTCGTAGACCCGGTAGGTCTTGGAGACCTGGAATCCAAGCTGCAGCGCGGCCTTGGTCATCGGTCCGTTGTCTTCCAGGATCCACCCGCCTTCGCCGTTCGGCATGCCGTGTTTGACGCAGGCCTGCCAGACCCAGTCGTACAGCATTCCGTCGATCGCTTTGCCGCGCAATTCCGGGACGACGCCTAGGAGCAGGACGCGCGCACGGTGGATCTTGCGGGAATACCACAGGACCTTGAGGATCCCCGGGAAGAAGCGGCCCGAGCGATTGTGCAGCAGCGCGAGGTTGAAATCGGGCAGGGCGACGCCAAATCCGACGACCTCACCGGCGCGCTCGGCGAAGACGACCAGATCGGGGATCACGATCGGCTTCAACTGTTTGGCGAGGTGATCGATTTCCGCTTCCGTCAGCGGTACAAACCCCCAGTTCTTCTCCCAGGCCTTGTTGTACAGCGCTTTTACGAGCTCGACCTCTTCGGCGAACCGTTTCTTGTTCAGCGGGCGCAGCGTGATTCCCGCGCGTTGTGCCACGCGTTGGGCCAGGCGCCGAAACCGCTCCGGCGGCTGCGACGAGCCGCCGCCTTCGAAGGCGAGGAGATCTTTCGCTTTCGTGAAGCCATACCGCTCGTGCAGGGTCTCGTAGTAGGAGAAATTGTACGGCATCATCAGCGACGGCGGCGTGCCGTTATTCGCGATCAGCAGGCCGCATTCGTCGTTGATCGACGGGCTCATCGGGCCGCGCATCGTGTCGAAGCCGCGCTGCTTGAGCCACGCCCCGGCTGTGTCCCAGAGCGTGTTCGCGACGGACTGATCGTCGATCGACTCGAAGAAGCCGTAGAACCCAACCCGGTCGTTGTGTTCGCGGTTATGCATATCGTTTTTTATCGCGCCAATCCTTCCGACCGTCCGGCCGTCCGGCCGTCGGGCCGTCCAGTACTGCGCCTCCGCATGCTGGAAGAATGGATTCTTCGTGGGGGAGAGCAGGGTATGCATGTCGCGGCGCAGCTGCGGTACCCACAACGGATCATCACGATAGTGGTCGTACGGGAAGGCGATGAAGCGATCGAGACCGCGCCCGTCGGAGACGGGCACGATCTCCACTGCGGTCAGATGACCCCCAGCTCTTTTCCGAGGCGGCCGAACACCTCGAGGGCCAGGTCGATCTGCTCGGCCGTGTGGGTCGCCATCAGGCTGGTGCGCAAACGGCACTGCGACGGCGGCACCGCCGGCGGCACTACCGGATTCGTGAAGACGCCGGCGTCGAACAGCTTCCGCCAAAAGAGGAAGGTCTTCTCGAGCGGCCCGATCAGCACCGGAATGATCGGCGTCTCAGTGGGTCCGATATCGAACCCGAGCGCGCGCATCCCCTCCTGCAGCCGGCGCGTGTTCCGCCACAGCTGCTCGCGCCGCTCCGGCTCGCGCTGCAACACGTGCAACGCGGCGAGCACGCCGGCCGTGTTGGCGGGCGGCAAGGCCGCGGTGAAGATGAGGGGACGCGAGTGATGGCGGAGGTAGTGAATCACGTTCTCCGACCCTGCGGCGAACCCGCCGATCGATGCGAGCGACTTCGAGAACGTCCCCACGATCAGGTCGACTTCGTCCACCAGGTCGTAATGGGCCGCGGTGCCTTCGCCGTTGGGGCCGAGCACGCCGACTGAGTGCGCGTCGTCGATCGCGAGGGCGGCGCCGTATTTCTGGCAGATCTTGAGCAGGCCGGGGACGTCGGCGATGTCGCCTTCCATCGAATAGATGCCGTCCACGATCACCATGCTGCCGGTGCCCTCGGGCAGCTTCTGGAGCTTGCGCTCGAGGCCGGCGAGGTCACCGTGGTTGAATCGCATCGTCTCGCCGTGCGACATTTTCGCGCCGTCGACAATCGAGGCGTGGTCCAGCTTATCGAGGAAGACGATGTCGGTGCGGCCCACCAGGCCGGAAATGACGCCCAGGTTCGCTTGATAGCCCGTTGAGAAGACGAGGCAAGATTCCTTGCCGAAGAACTCGGCCAGCTCGGTTTCGAGCTGCTCGTGGAGATCGAGCGTGCCGTTGAGGAAGCGGCTGCCGGTGCAGCCCGAGCCGTAGCGCTCGAGCGCGGCCCGTGCCGCTGCCAGCACTTCGGGGTGATGTCGCGCGCCCGGGTGAAGTTCTTACACTTGTCGAACAGCGCGATGTGCTGCAGGGTCTCTGTGCGCACGAAGCCTCGAGTCTCTATGAGTAAGCGGTGGTACAGCTTAGCCGCGCACACGTAAAATCGCAAGGCTCTTGTGAGACCAGCCACAGCTTTCGAGGTTCCAGCGGGGTAGCCTAGATTGCGGAACTCGCGCAAGGGCAGGCCGTTCCTCCCGGAGGTTCATCGTGGTGCCATGCGTCGTCCGATTCCTGGGCATTACAGCCCTGTTGTGTTCGTTTGTCGCGCGCACCTCGGCGGCGCAGGACCAGCGACACCCTCGCTGGGAAATCCCCGGATTCGATTTCCGCAAGGATGGCGTCTGGCGCACGAAGGCCCGTGCCGTCCGCGCGATGCGCAGGCAGTTGCGGGCCTCGGGACGATTCACCGAGCTCAATGCGCCGGTTGCTCGCGTCGCGCCGCTGAGCCAGGTTGCGGGACCACAACCGTCGCCCACCGTCGTCAGCGGCGTGCTCAAGGTCCCCGCGATTCTCTTCCGGTACAAAGACTCGCCGGCGCCGACGTTCGACACCGCTGCCTACAACGCGGTGCTGTTTGGTGCCACGCCGGCGGGCGCGGCCGCCGGGAGGCCCTACACGTACCGATCGTTTTACAATGAGCTCTCGAACGGCCTGTTCGATATCCAAGGTCAAACGTTCGGTTATGCGACTCTCGACAGCAACGAGGTGTACTACGTCGGCGGTCAGAGCAGCACGTGCGCCTCGCAGAATCCGTACGGATCGCCCAATTGCAACGGGCTGTTCAGCAACTTCGCGATCTCCCGCATGCAGTCGGCGTTGACGGAGGCACTCCAGCAACTCGACGCGCAGATCGACTTCTCGCAGTACGTCGATCCAACCAGCGGCTTTGTCCCGCTGGTGCTCTTCATGCACGAGGCGATGGGGGGGGAGTGCGGCCCGTCCGCCACACCGCAAAACCATCTCTGGGCGCACCGCTTTTCCGTGCCGACGTTCACGACACAGGACAACGATCCGTTCCACGCCGGTCAGAAGGTCAAGATCAGCGACTACATCCTGCAGCCGGGCGTCGGCGGCGCGTCCTCGTGCAACACGTCGCAGATCATGCCGATCGGCACGGTCGCGCACGAAACGGGGCACGGCTTCGGGTTGCCCGATTTGTATGACACCCAGGGCGGAACCGAAGGCATCGGCCAGTGGGGACTGATGAGCTCGGGCAGCTTCGCGTCGGCGTTGAGTCCCGCGCGGATGGAATCGTGGTCACTCAGCGAGCTCGGCTGGATCACCATCGTGCCGCTCACCGTAGCGGAGAGCACCTACACCTTTGATGCCGCGCCGCTGTCGGACACCGCGTTTTACGTCGCCGTTCAGGGATCGAACCCGCGGGGGGAGTATTTCCTCCTGGAAAACCGGCAGCGCCAGCAGTCCGATACCGCGCTCATTCGGATCCACTGCGCCAGGGCAGGGAATCCTCCGGGATGCACTGGCGGCCTCTTGATTTGGCATGTGGATCAGGTCAAGCTCGATAACAGCGGCAACGCGGTGAACGCGGGAACTATTCACGGCCTCGAGCTGATGCAGGCCGACGCGTACGGCAACCTCGACGCCAACGCGAGCTCGGCGAATTCCTGTCCCGCCACGTCAATGTCCCTCGGCTGTTCCAATCGCGGTGACGAAGGCGACCCGTTTCCCGGCACCAGGGGCAATTCCGGCTTTGTCTTCCGCACCAACCCCGCCTCGATCAAGAATCTGGACGGCTCGTTTTCAGGCGTGGCTATCGATTTCATTCATCAGGTAATCACGGACCGGACCCTCTCTTTCCGGCTCCGGTTCGGCTCGCTGACCGCTGCCAAGGCGAGCGATACCGCTGCCACGATCCAATTCGACGCCGCTCCCTATAACGTGTTTCGGGACCTGCTCGAGCAGGGATCGAGTCATACCGTGGGGTTCAACAACGGACAGGTGGCTGGAAACGGGCGTACGCGCTGGCACTTTGTGTCGTGGTCCGATGGTGGTCCGAAGGACCATACGATCGTCGGCAGTCTCGCCGGCGGGACGCTCACGGCGAGCCTCGGCCGTGACTTCCAGCTCATCGCGAACTCGACCTCGGGGGGCTCGGTCACGGCCGACACCGCGATCAATCTGGCGGGTGACTTCGTTCCCGAGGGACGCCCGGTCCACCTCACGCCGGTCGATGCGGGCGCCAACTTCTGCGGGTGGACCGGCGATTCCACGACCACCGACTCGCTCATCACGGTCGGGATGCAGCACCCGTACGCGCTGACCGCCAACTTCGGGACCAGCGCCACGATTACGTCGGTGAACGCCCGGCCCAACGGTGTCATGGGCGCCACGTACGCCGACACGCTCCGTATCAGTGGCGGCGGCGGGTTGAGGATCTG
>QHUF01000089.1 GCA_003221075.1 Gemmatimonadota bacterium | reverse complement strand
ATGCCCTGATCCTCAATGTGTTGCAGGGGGGGTCGCTGCGGTTCACCGAGATCTCCGCGCGCGCCAAGGGCCCCGGGGACAAGGTCCTGTCGGCACGCTTGAAAGACCTGGAAGTCCGGGGGCTGTTGGCACGCCACGTCGACCCGGGCCCGCCGGTCCGCGTGGCCTACGAATTGACGCGGAGCGGGCGCACCTTCGGTCAGCTCGCGGGAGCCATCGAACGCTGGGGCCGCGAGCTCGTTGTGGAAGACGCGAAACCGCCCCGCCGGTGACCACGCGATGACCGTGACGATCGACAAAGCCGATCACGTCCGTGGATCCGGGCCGGTAACGATCCTCGTCTACGGCGACTACGAGTGTCCCTACACTCGCGCCCTGGAGTTAGTCATCCGGCAGCTGCGGACGCGCGATGGCGATTCGTTTCGCTACGTGTATCGCTACTTCCCGCTACGCGAGATCCATCCGCATGCACAGCTGGCCGCTGAGGCGGCAGAGTCAGTGTACGCGATTGGAGGGGCGGACGCCTTCTGGCGCATGCACGACTCCCTCTTCGCCGATCAGTACCATCTCGAGGCTCCGGACCTCGAGGAGCGTGCGACGGCGACGGGCGTCAACATGCGCGCTTATCTCACCGCGATGGCGGCACACAAATACGCCGACCGTGTGGAGCGGGATGTACAGAGCGGCATCGCGAACGGCGTCGAAGGGACGCCGTCCATCTTCATCAATGGCGAGCGGTATCGCGGCAAGCGCGACGAGGGCACTCTCCGGGAGGCGATCAAGAGCAACACCTGAGCCCTATGCCGGCGACGAGACGGCTCGCTTCGGTAGCACCCAATCGGGCCGAATGAAGTGGCAGGTGTATCCGTCCGGATAGTGCTCGAGATAATCCTGGTGCTCTGGCTCCGCCTCCCAAAACGGACCGGCGGGCGCCACCTCCGTCACAACTTTTCCTGGCCACAAGCCCGAGGCGTCGACATCAGCAATGGTGTCGTACGCCGTTTGCTTCTGACTCTCGTTGGTGAAAAAAATTGCCGAACGGTAGCTGGCCCCGACGTCGTTGCCCTGACGGTTTTTAGTCGTGGGATCATGGATCTGAAAGAAAAACTCGAGCAACCGTCGATAGCGGATCTGCCGAGGATCGAAAATGATCTCGATCGCCTCGGCGTGGGTGCCGTGATTGCGGTACGTGGCGTTGGGCACGTCGCCCCCGGTATAGCCGACCCGCGTGCTGATCACGCCCGGGTAGCGCCGCACCAGATCCTGCATTCCCCAAAAGCAGCCACCCGCGAGCACGGCACGTTCGGTCGTATCTGTCATACTGAAGTCATCTCCAATTGTGGGAAGTATAGATCGGCGCTGCTCCAATAAGGATCGGGGGATTATCACGGTTCCCGGGCGCTCGGGCGCGCGTAGATTCGTTGTCGTGACCGCGCCCCCCCCGGCCTCCGCCTGGAGTCCGCTGCGCCGGCCCCTCTTCCGCAGTCTCTGGATCGCCGACGTCGCCTCCAACATCGGCACCTGGATGCACGACGCGGCGGCGGCGTGGCTGATGACGCTGCTCGTACCCTCGCCCCTCTTGGTCTCGCTCGTCCAGGCGGCCACCACACTGCCACTGTTCCTGCTGGCGCTTCCCGCCGGTGCCCTCGCGGACATCTTCGACCGGCGCCGGATCCTGCTCATCGCGCAGGTGTGGTGGTTCCTGACGACCGCGTTGCTCGGCGTGCTCACGATCACCGGCGTGATCCAACCGTGGATGCTGCTCGTGATCACGCTCGCCATCGGCACCGGCAGCGCGATCGACTTGCCCGCCTGGCAGGCCCTCATTCCCGAAACGGTGCCGCGCGAAGAACTGCCCGCGGCGGTCGGACTCGGCAGCATCGCGATCAACATCGCGCGCGCGATTGGACCGGCTCTTGCGGGCGTGATCATCGTCGCCGGCGGGCCGGGGCCGGTGTTCTTGGTCAATGCAGTGTCGGTGCTGGGCGTCTTTTTCGTCCTCTGGCGCTGGCGGCGCAAGCCTGTGCGCACGACACTCCCGGCGGAGCGTCTCGCTTCGGCGATGCGAGCCGGCGTGCGCTACGTGCGCTTCGCCCCCGCGCTGCGCACGGTCGTCGTCCGCACCGCCGCGTTCGTTGGTTTCGCCAGCGCGCTCTGGGCGCTGCTGCCCCTCGTCGTGAGGGTGTCGCTCAGTCGCGGGCCCGTGTCCTACGGTGCTCTCGTCGGCAGCCTCGGCCTCGGTGGACTGCTCGGTGCGTCGTTGTTACCAACGTGGCGCAAGCGCTGGTCGACGGATGCCATCACCGCGGTGGCCACCGCCGCATTCGCGCTCGGATGTCTGTCGCTCGCGTGGGTGAGAGCTTTTCCGTTGCTGATCGGCGCCATGGTCATCGCGGGAGCGGGCTGGCTCACGACCTTGTCGAGTCTGATTCTCGCCGCCCAGCGCGGCGCGGCCGAATGGGTGCGCGGCCGGGCGCTTTCGATCTCGACCTTGACGCTGTTCGGGTCGCTCGCGATCGGCGCGCTGCTGTGGGGCATCGTCGCGACCCGAGCCAGCACGCAGTGGGCACTCACCGGTGCGGGAATCGCTCTGCTGCTTGGCCTTGCCCTGATACCGCGGTTTCGGCTCGCGGTCGCTGAGGCGGGCAACCTGGAACACTCGCAAAACTGGCCCGATCCGGTCGTAGCCGGGAACCTCGACGCCGAGGCCGGGCCGGTGCTCGTCACGGTCGAGTATATCGTCCAAGTGGATCAGCGCGCCGGTGTGGAGTGTTGGCTCGTGGAATCGTGGGCGGAGCATCTGCGCCAACATGATCGGACGACGCAATCGGACCGCGAGGTGGAGGAGCGCATCCGGACGCTCGTCGTCGGTCGCGAACGCACCACGCACTACATCGCGTTGTCCCCCACGGGCGACTCTACGGCGTAGACGTGGTCACCTCGCGAATCTCGATCTCGGACGTGAGCGTGCGATGCACCGGACACTTGTGAGCGACCTCCATGAGCTTGCGATGCTGCTCCGCAGTCAGCGGACCCGAAAGCTCGACCGCGGTGTCGATGCGGTCCAGCCGGGTGTCGTCCCTGACCACGCAGTCCTTGCAATCCTTGGCGTAAATCCGCGAATGCCGCAGCCGGATGACGACATTCTCGAGCGGCCACTGTTTCGTCCGCGCGTACAGTGCGATGGTCATGGACATGCAGGAACCGAGTGCCGACATGAGGAGGTCGTACGGACCGGGTCCACGGTCCGTGCCGCCCGAGGCAACAGGCTCATCCGCGACGAGATGATGTCGGCCGGCGCTGATTTCCTGGACAAACCCCTTTGCCCCGCCCCGAACGACCACGAAACCCTCTGCGTCAGGCATGGAATGCCTCCCGTCGTTAATGTACCACCTCAACCCCTTCGCCCATCGCATCAAGGAAGGAGTCTGGTATGCTCACCACGGCGCCGATTCGCGCCTATATCCCCGCGTCCAATATCGAGCGGGCAAGGAAATTCTACGAGCAGATCGTCGGACTCAAGCCCGCAGAAGAGTACGCCGGTGGCGTGGTCTACATTTGTGGCGGTGCCGAAGTGTTTCTGTATCCGACTCCCAATGCGGGCACTTCAAAAGCCAGCCAGGCTTTCTGGCAGGTGAAGGATGTCGAAGCCGAGGTCGCCGATCTGAAGGCGCGCGGCGTAGTCTTCGAGGAATATGCCATGCCGGGCATCAGAACGAAGAACAGCATCGCCACCGGCGGCGGCGCCAAGGCCGCGTGGTTCAAGGACAGCGAGGGAAACATCATGGCGGTCGTGCAGCGCGTGGCGAGCACACCTCCTTAGGGTACGCGTTCTGCGAGCCACGCACGCGCGATTTCGGCGATGTCCTTATGCTCCACGTCGGCCAGCGCGTTGAGCCGTCGCATCTCCGCATCGGAGATCTTGCCACCTAGCTCCGCGAGCGCCGCTCGAACGGCGGGAAATCGCTCGAGCACAGCCGCTCTGACGACCGGTGCCGCCTGATAGGGCGGGAAGTAGCCGCGATCGTCGACCAGGGCAACGAGATCGAGCGCGGCGATCTGTCCGTCGGTCGAATTCCCCGCGATTACGTCCACGCGACGCTCGGCCAGTGCGCGATAGGTGAGCCCCAAGTCCATCGCCGTCGGCGGCTGCGAGAACCGAAGGCCGTATAGCTTGGCGAGACCCGTAAACCCATCCGCCCTTTCCAAAAACTCGTAGCCGAAACCCGCCTTCCACTGCGGCGCCACGCGCGCCAGATCCCCGATCGACCGCAAACCATACCGCTCGGCATCGATGCGACGCACCAGAATTGCAAACGTGTTGTTGAAGCCAAGTGGTTGCGTCCATTGCAACTTGAAATCACGCGCGTACGCCGCGGCAACAAAACGATACACGCTGTCGGGGTTTGCGATTGGCGGCTGCCTTAGAATCGCGGTGAACGCGGTGCCCGTGTACTCGACATAGACGTCGATATCGCCAGCCGTGATCGCCTGATGGCAGACAAACGTGCCGCCGAGATGCAACCGCCGCTCGACCGGCAACGCCGTGCGACGCTCGATTTGCTGCGCCACGATCTCCGCCAATAGATCGGACTCGGTGAAGTTCTTCGCACCGACGATAATGCGATCTCGCTTGGCACAACCGCACAAGACGAGAGCCAGCAACAACGCGCGCTTCATCGTTGCCGCCAGACCAGCCGTCGCTCCACGAATCCGAGCAATCCGTCGGCGAGGAGTGCGAGCAGCGCGGCGGGAATCGCGCCCGCGAGGATCAGGGTGTTGTCCACGGTCGCGACGCCGCGAAAGATGTAGACGCCGAGCCCGCCCGCACCGATCGCCGCGGCAATCGTGGCGATCCCAACGCTCACGACGGTGGCGATGCGCACGCCCGCGAGGATGACGCCGGCGGCGAGGGGCAGCTCGACGAGCCGGAGTAGCTCGCCATCCGTCATCCCCATCCCCCGCCCCGCCTCGCGTACCGCGGGGTCCACGCCGGCGATTCCCACGTACGTGTTGCGCACGATCGGCAGCAGCGCATAGACGACGAGCGCGGTGATTGCCGTCCACGCACCGATGCCGAACACCGGAATCAGTAGACCGAAGAGCGCCAGGCTGGGGATCGTCTGAAACACGTTCGCGACGCCCAGCACGGGCCGGCGCCACTCGGGACGGCGAGCGACCAGGATGCCGAGCGGCAAGCCGAGAGCCGAGGCGATTGCGGTTGAGATCGCCACCAGGCCGACGTGCTGGCCAACGAGCAACCACACCTCGCTCGCGTGGTTCGCGTAAAACTGAAATAGCCTCAGACGGCGTCCATGAATCTGCGGACCTCGGGGAGCGCGCTGGCGCGAAACTCCTCCGGCGTTCCAAGGAATGCCAGGCGTCCGGCATCGAGGAGTCCGATGCGCGTGCCGAGCAACAGACCCTCCCGGACATCGTGCGTGACGAACACCATCGCTTTGCCGAGTCTCCCTTCGAGGGAACGGAATTCGCGTTGCAGCTCGAGCCGCGTGATGGCGTCGAGAGCCCCGAACGGCTCGTCGAGCAGCAGCAGCGGAGGATCGAGCGCGAGGGCGCGCGCGACGCCGACGCGCTGGCGCTGGCCGCCGGAGAGCTGGTGCGGGAAGCGCGCCGAAAAAATTTCGGGGTCCAACCCCACCAGGGCGAGCAGCTCGCGCACACGCCGCTCGATACGGTCCCTGGGCCACTGCTCGAGTCGCGGCAACAGTCCCACGTTGCCTGCGACGGTGAAATGCGGAAAGAGTCCGACTTCCTGAAGCACGTACCCGATGCGACGCCGCAGCACGGTCGGCTCCACGGCGTCCGCCGGTTCGCCCGCGATTCGCACGGCGCCTCCCGTGGGGCTGAGGAGGCGATTCACGAGCTTCAACGTTGTGGTCTTGCCCGCGCCGCTACGGCCGAGCAGAACCAGCGTCTCACCTGCCCCGACGGAGAACGATATCCCGTCGATCAGGAGTTTCCCGTTTCCGGGCAAGTGATACCGCAAGTCCTTTACATCCAGTACCATGGCCACCGGGCGCCTAATCTACTTATGTTGTTCCTCCATGACTCAGCCAGGCGCCCCGACGCCACTCGGCATGTCGGACTTCTTCGCCCTCGAGGCGGGGGAGTATCTCGACCGCCTCGATGCGCTGCTCCAGCCACCGGCCCCGCCGGCGGCGGACGAGCTGGTGCGCCTGGCGCGCGCGCTCCGGGGCAGCGCGCTCATGGCAAGCCAGCAGGGGATCGCGCGCGCGGCCATGGGGTTCGAGGCGTTCGCACGCGGCGTGCGCGAGGGCCGGCGCCCGTGGGACGCGGCGACGAAGCAGATCGCCATTCGCTCGGTCGATGACCTCAAAATCTTCGTGCGCAAGGCGGCGAGCTGGACGGAGGCGGACACCGCCAAAGCCGAGGCGCTGGCGAGCCAGCTCGAACAGTTCGGCGGGCGTCCCTCGGCCCAGGTCCGAGCGGCGGAGGCGATTGGGCTGGACGCGGGCGCGCGCGCGTTCGTCGCGCGCGAGGGTGCGGCCATCGCGAGCGCGCTCGATCGCGCCGGACGGGCGTTGCGCGCCAATCCGATCGCACATGATCCGCTGCAGCAGGTCCTCAAAGCGCTGCAGCCGCTCCGCGGTCTCGCCGCGCTCAACGATCTCCCGCCGCTGCCGGATCTCCTCGAGGGAATCGAGCAAGCGATCGGCGCGATCAGCCGGACGACTGTCGCACCCCCCGCCGGCGTCGGCGACACGATCGCGGAGCTGTTCCAGATGGCGGCGACGTCGATCGCGCACGCTGCCCGCGAGGTCGCCGAGCGCGGCCGGCCCGATCCTGAGAGCGCAGAATTCCGGAAGTTCGCCGGGCTGCTCGTGCAGTTCATCGACAGCGAGCCCGACGTGGTGCCCATCGAGACTGTGGCAACGATGGTCCGCCGCGGCACGCCACCCGGTGTGGGGGCGACCGGGGGGACCGGCGAAAGCGCTCGCCCGTCCACGCTCAGCCGGCTCGAGCTGGTGAGCCACGGCGAGCATCTGCGGCAGGCCGCCGACTCGCTGGAGCGCG
>QHUF01000088.1 GCA_003221075.1 Gemmatimonadota bacterium | reverse complement strand
TCTCAACGCGGATCTGGCCGGAGATCTCGGACTCTCCTGCGGGGGAACGGTGGACATTTTCGTCGAGCCCCTCGTCGCCGAGGAAAGCTATATCAGCGTTTTGGAATCCGCGGCTCGTGCGGAGTCGGGGTTAGTGCGCACGGCTACTGAATGGACCAGCGCGCCACTCAAGACGTTCGAGCCCCTAGGCCCTAGCCCCTTGCACCAAGCGGCAGCGACCCTGACCCGTGACGGCCGTTTTATGGAAGAGCGGCTGCAGCCGGCCCCGCGCGTATTCGTCTTCGGGGCAGGGCATGTCGGGACCGCAATCGCGCGCGCCGCTGCGGCTGCCGGCTTCCGGGTGATCGTTATCGACGATCGCCCCGAGTACGCCGATGCTTCGCGCTTTGCCGATGGCATCGTGGTGCTGGCAGCCGACGTGGACACCGCACTCACGCGCTATGCGCTGACGACGGACGACGCCGTCGTGATTGCGACGCGAGGCCATCGCAACGACGCGCTGATCCTGGAGCAGGTCGCGATCTCCCCGGCGGGTTACGTCGGGTTGCTCGGGAGCCGCCGTAAGAAGGCGGTCGTGACGAAGGGACTCAAGGCGGCCGGAGTTCCGGGGAAGAGTCTCCAGCGGGTACGAGTGCCCGTCGGACTTCCGATCGGTGCCGTGACCCCGGAGGAGATCGCTGTCAGCGTCGTGGCCGAGTTGATCGGCTGGAGACGTCGCGAGTCTTAGGGGAGCGGCGCGACCTGCTCGAGTAACCGATTGAGCGAGTCCGCCGAGAGCGGACCCTTGATCTCCACCCGTAGACCTCGTACAAAGCGAGCGAACAGGCGATTGCCACGCTCACGGAAGAGACCTTCAGCCTCATTTGCGCGCGGCCGCGCGCGACTCGCATTTGCCGGTGCGGCCTCGGACGAATCGTAGGGGTACGCACCTCCCGCAGGCCGCTGGAAGATCTGAATCACGGTCGATGAGTCGAGCGCTTGCTCGACAACGACGGCATTTGTCCCCGGGTCGCGCCGGAAGGTTCGCGTTTCCAGGCCGGGAAGCCCGACAGGCTCTTCACCAAGAATCGTTTTCGCAACCCGCCGGCTGATCACCGGCCAGTTCGCCGCCATCGATGTGGGGGCCGGAGCACCGTCGACGAACAGGCTCGGTGCCGCGGCGCGATCGCGCTCCGCGTCGGCGAGGGCGCCGGAGGCCACTCTGGCCTCGAGCCTGATCGAGTCAGCGAGTCTGGGTGCGGGCGCTGCGGCCGCAGCACCCCGGACCCGTGTGGCCACCTGTGCCGAAGAGTCCGCCCTCGGAGCGCCCCGAGTGACGAGCTCATCCTCCGCGCGTGGCGCCCGGCGATCGTTCGGAGGGCGCTGGGCCGGAGCCTGTACGTGTGACGGTACCTGTGACTGTACCTGTGACTGTGGCTTTTCTTCCTGGGTCGACGTGCCACCCTTCTGCATGAAAGCGAATGGTTCCGCCGGAGTCTGTAGCGGCGTCGAGGCTCGAGGGGTGCGGAGGGAGTAGCCAAGTCCTAACGCGAGCGCCAGCGAGGCCGCCCAGGCGAACGATCTGCGCACCCGCCAGGGCGAACGCTTGGGCTCACGCCGCAGCCGCTCGAGGGGTGGCGCCGGACGCTCCGCCGGACGCGCGGATCCCAACACCGTGCTGGCCCGCTCACGCAGCGCCCGCTCTTCCGTGAGAGTCGCGCGACACGTCGCGCAGTCCGCGAGGTGCGTTTCGAGCGCCGTCCGCTCGGCAGGGGGCAGCTCGCCGTCGAGGTAGGCGTGCAGCGTTCCCTCATCCACGTGCGACATGCTGTCCTCCTTCCAGTCCTGCATCATAGGCGTCGACCAGTCTCCGGCGCGCCCGGGCCAATGTGGTTCCAATCGCGCCGCGCGCCAACCCGGTCTGCACGGCGATTTCGTCGTACGACATCCCGGCATCCCACAAGAGCAGCGCTTCACGGTCCCGGGGCGTCAGCTCGTCGAGTGCCGCACGCACGCGCTTCGTGCGCGTCTCGGCATCGATGTCGTCCTCGGGCGTGCTGTGCACGGCATCGGGTTCGCTCTTAAGCAGCGTGAGATGCCGTTTTTCCCGCGCCGCCCGGCGCGCTTCGTCACGCGCCATATTCGCTGCCACGACGAATAACCATCCTCGTGTATTCTCCGGGCGATGGACCAGGGCCCGCGCAAACGCCTCCTGCGCGAGATCCTCCGCGCGCTCGGCGTCCCAGACCTTGCGGTACAGGAAGCGCACGAGGGCGGGATAGGTATTGCGATACACCTCGGCGATGTCGTCAGGCACGTGTTATCCGCGAAAGTCTCTCACCAGCCGCTCCAGTTCACCGGGGTTCCATCGTGTCTTCCCACCAGTCTCAATCTTGATGCTGGCGCGCCGCCCGGCCACCAGGACCGCCGGTTCGAGCGCGGCCGCCTCCCGGAGATCCGGGAGCGCCTTGAGCAGCGCGAAGTACGCGTCACTATACGGAGCGATGCTGACCACGCGCAGCGAGTCGCCATGGCCCAAGTCGGTCCAGGTGCTGTCGCGCATGATGAAAAGCCGGCCGCCGATCCGTTGGGTCGGATTGATGCCCGAACGCGCGCGCCGCATTTCGTCCAGCATTGCCCCGTCCACGGTCACGACGACGGATTCGAGGTGCGCCGATTCGGACATCGAACGATCCCGAGCAGCCTTTCCGACAGACGCCGCCCCGGCCTGATCCACGGGTGCGGGAGTTGGTGCCTGCATCACCTGTCGCTCGGCCTCACGCCGCAGCGCGACGCTGGGCTCCTGAACCAGATACGACGTGTACTCGGTCAAAATGCCGTACCGCAGCGCGAGTTGCTTCAACGCATCCATGAGCTCCTTCGTCTGACCGTGCAGGCGGATCTCGCGCGACAGCGTGCCCGCTTTGCGTGCGGCCCACAACTGTTCGATGTAGCGCGCGTCGTCGTTCGTCCGATCGCCGACCGTGGTCCGAAACTCTTCCTGCCGCCCGCTACGCGAGCCGTGCACCGTAATCGACCACTCCCCAGTCCCGAGTCCCCTGTACCTCCCAAGCACCACCATTTCGTCTCCGGCGAAGAGATCGGGGAGACTGCCCGGCTGCACGTCATACAGCTCGATACCCGATCCTGCGGTAATCGTCACATCGGTGAGGACCGGACTGGCCACCTTGGCGGCCAGGGTACCCACGGCCCGCTCGATGTTCTCTCCCGGGCGGATGTATTCGGTCGTGCCGCGCGCACGCTCGGTGAGACGGTCGAGAAGATAGGTATTCACATCGTCGCCGACGCCAAACGAGAAGACGCGGAACTTTCCGCGGCCCCGCTCGGCACTGGTGGCGATCCGCTCGGGATCCGTCTCGCCGGTGCTGGCCTGGCCGTCGGTCAGGAACACGACCACACCCAGCGACTGCTCGGCGGGCGCCTGGGCGAACGCCTCGGTGAGGGCACCGGCGATGTTCGTCCCGCCCTCCGCGTCGAGGCTGCGAATCCACGTTTCGGCATCGCGGCGCGTGTCCGCTGCCACTTCGGTCCATCCTTGTGCATAGCGACGCACGCCGCCGGAGAACGCGACCAACCGGAATCGATCGCCTTCGCGCAAGGTGCCGAGCAGCTGAATCAGGGCGGACTTCGCCTGCTGGATCTTTTCTCCCGACATCGAACCCGAGACGTCGATGACCGCGACGACATCGCGGCGCAGTGTCGCGGCATCCGCGGCTGCGCCCGGCGCAAGCAGCAGCATGAAGTAGCCGTCCTCACCCACGGGATGATGCGGTATGAGCGACAGGCCAATCAGCCCGCGCGCGAGCGGCAATAGCAGCTCGAAGTCTCCGGCCGCCGCCGATCCCTCGCTGAGCGTTACCTCGAGGCGATTGTCGCGGCGCGTGACCTGGACCTGATGTGTGGGCGAATAAGGATCGCCGAACCGTGCCGCGCTATCGACTTCCAGGCGAAAACTGCGCGGGGCAGTCTGGCGATTGCGGTCGCCCAGGTAGCGGAACCGCCACGCATCGCCGGCCCGGTCGAGCAGCTGTGTGTATTTCAGCGTGATCTTGCGGGTCTCGCCCGGTGCGATGGGGAACACGCGCGCGCGAATCAGTCCCTGGCCGGCAAGCTCGATCAGCGCGGGATCGCGTTTCTGACGGACGATCGCTTCGTAGATGGCGCGCGCTTGCGCCGCGTCCATCGCCTCGCCGCGGAGCTCCTGATCGCCTTGCCAGAGCGAGTAGCTCGAGAACACGGCCTCGCCCGGAAGCGGGAAGTGGTACATCCCCTCGTCGAGCGCCGGGCCGTTGTTCCGGAACCATTCTTCGACCGTCACACGGGCCACCCGACCGCTGATGCTGACCTGAACGGCGCTGCGAAGGCGCTCGACTCGCGGGTTGGACTGGGGGATCGGCCGGACGGGGTCGATCCAGCCCTGAGCGACGAGCGGAGACGAGAGCGTGCCGAGGAGGGCGGCAACTCCCAGCATACGAAGGGCCTGCATGATGGACTCCGGTAAAGGACGCCATGAGAGACGGGCATCCCCCCAGGGCTTGCACACCTGGGCCTTAGGCTAGCCTACGGCGCACTGGTTTGGACCGGATTCGAGCAGTTCTGCATCGAGATCCGAAACGTCGACCAAGCCCAGGTTGGCTTCCTTGATGGTCTTGTAAGCGTCGGGGAATGTGGTGGCGTGGTCGCCGATCCACTGTAGGAACTGTCGCTCGTCTTGGATGGCGGCGACGGGATTTGTGGCCAGGATCACATCGAAGCGTGCCGCTATCGCACGGTCGGCGCGCCGCTC
>QHUF01000087.1 GCA_003221075.1 Gemmatimonadota bacterium | reverse complement strand
CTGCGGGAGAAAGAGAGTCAAGGCGAGCTCGAGAAGCTCTCGCTCACCGATTCCCTGACCGGGCTCTACAATCGCCGGCACCTGATGGGCACGCTTGCCAGCGAAGTGCAGCGGTCACGCCGGCTGCGGCGCGCGTTTTCGGTCTTGTTGGCGGATGTCGACCGGTTCAAGCAGTACAACGACACGCACGGACACCTCGCCGGCGACGCGGCGCTCGTGAAGATCGCCGAGGTCTTCCGCCGGACGACCCGGCAGGTGGACTGTGTGGCGCGCTACGGGGGCGAGGAATTCGTGGTCATGCTCCTCGAAGCCAACCTGGCAACGGCAACGCTCGTCGCGGAGCGGATTCGCTCCCGCGTGGCCGAGCAGGACCTCGGCGAGGGGAATCTCAGCCTGAGCATTGGCGTCGCCGAGTACCCCGACGGCGGCGACACCCCCGAGGAGCTGATTGCCACCGCCGACGCGGCGATGTACCGGGCGAAAAGTGCGGGCCGGAACCAGGTGGTCGTGGGTGGTACGAGCGAGCAGCAGCAGCAGCAGCCACCAGAGAAAAAGTCGCGGCGCAAGCGCGACACAGCCTAGCGAGCAAACCGCGCCGCGAGTACGTACGCCAGGTTTGCGGTTCCATCCATGATCGGCTCGTTCGTCGAATAGTCTCCCACGTCGTCGTGGTACACGATGAAGCCGGTGTTGAACGGGGCGTACTCGTCCGCCTCGAGCAACCGGATCCCGCGGAGATTCCCGAAGATCGAACGGTATACCGGCCCGTCCACCAGGCCGCCGGTGAGCTGCAGGTGCAGCTGCTGCGCGACGACCGAGTGCGGCGTCCGCGGGTAGGTGTCGCCGAGACCGATCACCATCGAGACGCCCCAGGGATTGGTGCCGAACAGCCAGTCGAGCGCCGCGGTCTCGTACTCGACGTAGGTCGAGTCGCCGGTCATGTGACGATAGAACGTCGCCTGCGTGGCGAACGACGCGAGCAGATTGTTCGAACACCAGATGAAAGGAATGCCGACGCGGAATCCGTTGTGCGCCCTGCCGGCCACCGCCTCCAGACCGCGGCGGTAGTACTCGGCGACCAGTTGCCGCGCGCTGTCGGCACCCTGCGCTGCCCGCCAGATCTCGTAGTGGCCGTTGTTGTGCCAGGGAAACCACTGGTAGTGCCGAGCCGTGTCCTGCCCCATCCAGCGACTCACGGGCTCCTGCGCGGCGTACTGGAGCGCGGCGTCGAGATACGTCCGCTCGCGCGTGAGCGCGTACAGCTCCGCGGCGCCGAGCTCCATGTCGTCCGCCCAGTCGTCCTCCTCGTAGAAGTACGGCGAGCGAGCGGGCGCCGTCTGGCACACGCCGGGATGCGCGGCGCCGAGCGCGTACACCGCCCGCGCGCGCTCGGCGAGCCGGCGGGCGAACGCGCTGTCGCGTGCCGAGAAGACGCCCGAGCCAAGCGCGAACGCCGCCGCGTATTTCCCAGCGGTCGACGCGAGGCCGGTGGAGCGATTCTTGTTCTCGAATAGTCCCTGCGGCTTCCCGGTGCACGGGTACACGGGGCGTTTCCCTCCCCTTCCCCACCCGTAGTCCGCCGAGTCGTGCACGGGGACGTCCCAGAAGCTGTGATCGCGATCGTCCGCGAGCTGGTTCAGCAGCAGGTCGTCTTCCGGATACATCTTGAGCAGCCAGGCGAGTCCCCAGCGCGCCTCGTCGAGCACGTCGGGGATGCCGTTCGTGCCGGGAAGACCGTTCGCCTGAAACCGGTCGCCAAACGCCTCGGGGTGATCGCGGTAGGCCAGCAGCAACATCGTGGTCGCGTGCGCGGTGGTCGCGCCGTACTGCAGATAGTCCGACGCGTCGGCCCATCCGCCGCTGACGGGAATGAACTCGCCGCTGCGCGTCGGATGATCCACGAGCACACCATCGCTGCGCTGATGCACGGAATCTTTGAAGACGGGGTTGTAGCCGGAGCGCTGCTCGCGCAGGTAGGCGAGGAGCGAGTCGGCGACGCCGCGATAGACATCGTCCGCGATCCGCACGGGCGATGAGGTCACCTCCGCGGCGACGATCCGATAGCCGCCAGGTCGTTGCAGTGCGGAGAAATCGAGCCGATAGGTGGCCGCGCAGGGCCCGAACGGTCCGCTGGCCGTAGCGGCCGCTGGTCCGAACACGGTGCGGTCGCGCTGATCCACAACCCGGAAGCTCGTGATGTCGTGCGGCGTGAGCGCGCAGACGACGGCAACTTTGGGCGCGGCAGGCCGGTAGCCGAGCTGGTTGATTCGGATCGCGATGCCGCTGTCACCTTGCGGGGCGGGACCTCCCCGCCCCGGCGCGTGGCAGGACACGCCGAGGGCGAGGAGGAGCAATCCGGCGCGAGTCATACCGGCCAATCTTACGACGATTCTGCTAGTTCGCCGACTTCGTCGAGCCGGACTTTTCCCAATTCACGAACAGAAACCCGCCGGGCGCGTCGAACTTGGGCTCGCCCGGTCCCGGAAGGATTTGGAGCTGCAGCTCATCAACCTTGTTCTTCGAGCAGTCCCAACAGGCGAGCGCGAAGTCGCCGTCGCGCCGAGTGCGCGACAACAGCATCACGTGCACCATGGCGTTGTCGGTCACGAGCGTGCCATTCTTGTACAAGTGCCCGAACGCCCACAATGCCACCGCGCTATTGATCGTGGGCACGAGCGGCGTGTGCACGGCAGTATTGCCGTGATAGTACAGGCCGAGAATCACGCCACCGAAGCGCGGGTGATGCGGGACATCCTTTGTCTGAACGCGGTCCAGCACCAGCTTCCAGCGGGCGCCATCCTGCGTCGCGAACTCCGCGACCCCATCCACTGAATCACGCGTCGCGCCCTTGTCCCACGCAGTGAAGGCGAAGGTGCCCGCCGCCCGCGCGACGTTGTTCGAGTAGGGGCCGTTCTTCACCTGCGATTCGAGCCCTTCCCGCTCGTCGCCAAACTGTTGCAGGATCGGGGCGGCGCTGTCCGGAAACGGGAACGGCCCGGGAAGGATCTGGATGACGGTCCCTCCACCCGTCACCCGGATCGCCTTGATGCCCGGCGTTCGCATGCTCATGGTACCCGCATCGTAGTCCAACGCGGTTGCCCCGGTGGCAGGCCCGACTTTGAGCTCAGTTTCCATGCCGAGCTGCTTGTGCGAGTCATTGCCCACCGGACAGTACACCGCGTAGGTGCCGGGCTTGAGCGTGAGCGTCAGCGTGGCGCTCGCGCCAGGTTGGATGACGCCGGTCGCCTGCTCGATCCCCTGCCCCTCGACTTCCAACGCGTGGGGGATGCTGCCGACGTTCGTGACCGTGAACGTCACGGCTCCGGCGGCGATCGTGCCAGCCGAGAGCTCCACCTTCCATTCGGTGAGCCGGGCGCTCACGGCCGCCGGGTTCTCCGGACGATGAGCGAGGAGGCTCAGTAGGAGCCTCGTGACGTTTCGAACCTGAACTATTGGCGCGTACGACATACGTGATCTTCCTCCAGCGAGAGTGTGACAGCAGTTTCCTTCGCTGCCAGAGACTCCGCGCGTCGAGCGTCTATTCCCGCGGGAATAAACTCGTCGGCGGCGAAGTCTCTTCGCAGGAGGACTCCTTGGAATCAGGCGCGCGATTCGAAGCGCTCGTGTTGCCGCACCTGGATGCTGCGTACACACTGGCACGCTACCTGACGCGGAACGCGCAGGACGCGGAAGACATCGTGCAGGACGCCTGCCTGCGCGCGCTCAAGTATCTCGAGGGTTTCCGCGGCGAGGAGGCGACGAGCGCGCGCGCCTGGCTGCTGACGATCGTGCGCAACACGGCCCATAGCTGGCGCAAGCGCCATCGTCCCGACGCGCTCGCCGTGGAGTTCGACGAGATGGAGCATAGCGACGCCGTAGTGCATGACCCGGAGGCCAAAGAAACACTCGGTCGTGCGCTGGACCGCCTGGCGCCGGAATTTCGCGAGGTGGTCGTGCTGCGTGAGCTCCAAGGGCTCTCTTACAAGGAGATCAGCGACGTGACCGGCGTACCGATCGGCACGGTGATGTCACGCCTGTCGCGCGCGCGCGCCCGCCTCCAGGAAGCGCTCCGGGAAGAGGAGGTGCGTTGACATGACGCATGCGAGCTTCGAAGCACAGGTCGACACGTATCTCGATGGCGAGCTGGCGGCGGGCGACGCGCGCGCGCTCGAGACGCATCTTGCCCAGTGCCCCGACTGCACACGATTCCGCGACGGGCGGCTCGAGCTGCGCGCGGCGATCGTGGCCGGTGTCCCGACCTTCCAGGCGCCGCCCGCCCTGCACGAACGCGTGCTGGCGGCGGCCCGTGGGTCGTCAAGCCCACGCGCTCCGCATCGCTTCACCGTGCAGAACGTGTGGCGCCCGCTGGCCCTTGCCGCCTCGCTTGCCGTTGTCGCGCTCGGGAGCTGGACGCTCGCGCTGCAGCGTGCCGCCGGCGAGGCGCTCGCCGACGACGTGCTCGCGAGCCACATCCGCTCACTAATGCCCGGCCACCTCACCGACGTGCCCTCGTCCGATCAACACACGGTGAAGCCGTGGTTCAACGGCCGGCTCGACTACTCACCCCCCGTGTACGACTTCGCCGGGCGCGGGTATCCGCTCTTGGGCGGCCGGATCGATTACGTCGGTGGACGGGCGGTGGCGGCCCTCGTGTATGGCCGCCGTCAGCATGTGATCAACGTGTTGCTGTGGCCGGCCGCGAGC
>QHUF01000086.1 GCA_003221075.1 Gemmatimonadota bacterium | reverse complement strand
TCGCCGTTGCTGTCGTAAAACGAGCGGACGAAAACCTCATAGCACGTGGTGGGATGGTTTGGATCCGTGCGCTGAAGCGCCGGCTCGGCAGCGACGCGAGCCCTGAAGGGCTCACCCCGTCCTTCAGGACGCGTGACTTCGCCGAGCCGGTCCTTCAGGACACGGACGAACGACGACCCGTCCCCCACCTGCAACAGCGCCGCGAGCAGAATCAGGGAATGCATTCGAAGCTCGCCTCGAGACCCTCAGCCGAGTTCGGGCCCACATAGACGCGGAACGTTCCCGGCTCGACGACAGGCTTCATGTCGAGCCCAATGAACCAGAGATCGCGCACCGCCACCCGCAAATCGACAGCCCGCGACTCGCCAGGTTTTAGCGTCACCCGCCGGAAGGCTTTCAGCTCACGGACTGGCCGTGACACGCTGGCCACCTCGTCCCGCACGTAGAGCTGCACGACCTCCGTGCCTTCCCGGCTCCCACTGTTCGTGACGGTCACAGTCGCGGTGATCGTGTCGCTCACCCGCGCACGCGCGGCGCTGAGCTTGAGATTGCTGTACGCGAACGTCGTGTACGACAATCCGAATCCGAACGGATAGCGCGGCGTCACCGGCACATCGATGTATTTCGACGAGAATTTGTTGTTGACATCGGGCGGGCGGCCGGTGTTGCGGTGATTGTAGTACAGCGGCACCTGCCCCAGCACTCGCGGGAAGGTGACCGGCAAGCGCGCGCTCGGGTTCACGTCGCCCGTTCATGAGGACGAGCACGACCGGCGTGCCAGTGGCGGCGACCGCCTCGAGCAGCTGCTCCTGCACGCCCGGCAAGCCGAGCGAGGAGCGGCTCGCAGCTTCGCCGCTCATGTCTCCCCGCTCGCCGAGCACGAGGACCGCGACTTTGGCCTGACGGGCGGCGGCGACCGCAGCCGCGAAGCCCGCCTTTGACGTGTCATCGATGCCCGACCCCTGCGCGTACAAGACTGTCGGCACTTTTGTCTTGATCCCCTGCAACACCGAGACGACGTCCTCAGCGCGACCCTGGGTGTGCCAGGGCCCGAGCGGCTCTTCCTTGTTGTCGGCGAGCGGTCCGATGACGGCGATGGTGCCCGATTTGGGCAATGGCAAAGTAGGGGCGCAGCATGCTGCGCCCCTACCTACCTGATCGTTTTTCAATAACACGATCGATTCGCCCGCGACGCGCCGGGCGAGCGCCCGGATCTCGGTGTTGGGGGGCGCGGTACGCGCGCGGTACGGATCCCGGAACAAGCCGAGCCGCAGCTTGGCGCGCAGGATTCGCATTACGGCCGAATCGACCACCGCCAAGGGAATGCGATTGCTGCGCACCAGCGCGGCGAGCGAGTCCACGTAGATGCTGCTCTGCATGTCCATGTCGACGCCGGCGGTCAGCGCGCGCCGCCCCGCCTCGGCTGGCGAGCCCGCGACGCCGTGATTGATCAGCTCGGCGACCGACGTCCAGTCGCTCACCACGAAGCCCGAAAAGCCCCATTCGCGACGCAGGACGGCGTCCGTGAGCCAGGCGTTGCCCGAGGCCGGGACGCCGGAGATGTCGTTGAATGCCGACATCAGGCTTGCGACGCCTGCATCGACCGCGGCCTTGAACGGCGGCAGGTAGACCTCGCGCATGGTGCGCTCGGAGATTTCGGTCTCGTTGTATTCGCGGCCCGCCTCGGCCGCGCCGTAGCCGGCGAAGTGCTTGGCCGTCGCGAAGATGTTCTGCTGGAAGCCGCGCACGCGCGCGGCGGCCATCAGCGAGCCGAGGTACGGATCCTCGCCCGAGCCCTCGGCGATGCGGCCCCAACGGGGGTCGCGCGCGATGTCCACCATTGGCGCGTAGGTCCAGTTGATCCCGAAGGCGGCGGCTTCCTGACCCGCCGCGCGCGCCGTTGCTTCAGCGGCCTCGGGGTCGAACGAGCCTGCTTCCGCGAGTGGGATCGGGAAGATCGCGCGATACCCGTGAATCACGTCGAGGCCAAACAGCAGCGGGATCTTGAGCCGCGACTCGGTCACCGCGATCCGTTGCACCGGCGTCGTGTTCTCGGCGCCAATGACGTTGAACAGCCCGCCGAGCTTACCCGCGCGCACCAGCTGCATTTGCTCGGGCGAGGCGCGCCCGCCGGCCGACTGGAGATTCAATTGGCCGAGCTTTTCCTCGAGGGTCATGCGGGCGAGCAGGGAGTCGAGGTTCTGCGCGGAAGCGGGGGCGGCGAGTAGGGTTGTCAGGATCAGGATATGGCGGACGCGCGACATAGGAATGCACTCTCAGGGCCGAGGAGGTGCGTCAAAAGTTACGGCGCAAAACGGGACAAGCGAAGCCCTAGCCGGGCCGGGACCGTCTGGTCAAGTTATTGGCACTCACTCGATTTCACAGGAGATGGTCCATGTCGCGTCATCGTTTTCTGTGGCTCGCCTGCATCACCGTGTTGTCCTTCCCCCTGTCGCTCACCGCGCAAACCACCACCGGCACCGTTCAAGGCTACATCAAGGATCAGCAAGGGGCGGCAATTGTCGACGCCCAGGTGATTGCGCGTGATACCAGGAACGGTCAACAGACGACCGTGAACAGCCAGCGTAATGGGTTCTACATTCTTGCCGGACTGACGCCGAGCACGTATGACGTCACGGTGCGTCGCATCGGCTCGGCGCCGCAGGCCCGCCGCTTGGACGTCGGGATCGGTCAATCGCTGTCGCTCGATTTCACCCTGGTGGCTTCGGCCGTCGAGCTGACGAGTGTTCAGGTTGTGGCGACACCAGCCATCGAGATGCGCACCTCGGAAGTCGCGACCAACGTTACACAGCAACAGGTCAACAATCTGCCGAGCTCCAGTCGCAACTTTCTCGATCTCGCTTCCCTCGCTCCTGGTACCAGCATCGAAAACGATCGCCTTAATGGCGTGGCGCGGCGTTTGTCTTCCGGTGCGCAATCTGCCGATCAGATCAACGTTTTCGTCGACGGGGCAAGCTACAAGAACGACCTGATTCACGGTGGCGTGGTTGGTCAGGATCGCAGCCGTGGGAATCCATTCCCTCGGAACGCCATTCAGGAGTTCCGAGTCCTGACGCAGAACTACAAGGCCGAGTATCAGAAATCGTCGAGTGCGGTGCTCACCGCGACGACGCGATCCGGCGGGAACGAATGGACGGGAAACGCATTCTTCACCTACCAGAACAAGAGTCTCGTCGCGCTCGATAGCGTCCAAACGTTCGACAAGCACGTGGCGGACAGCATCGCGGCTGCCAACAACACCGTGTCGACATTCCGCGAACCTGATTACAACCGTCGGCTCGTGGGACTGAGTGCCGGCGGCCCGATCGCCCGCGATCGGTTGTTCTTTTTCGGTTCGTACGAGGGCAATGTCCAGAACCGATCCAATCGGGTGAACATTGTCCCACCGGCCGGGTTTCCAGCACTGGACACCGTCGATTTTGCATCGCGCAACGGCTTCGTCGATTCGCCATTCCGCGAGACACTGCTGTTCGGGAAGTTGAACTACGTGGCCGGTAACAATTCGTCCTTAGAGTTCAGCTACAACGGCCGCTATGAGCACGATACACGGGATTTCGGCGGCCTGCGACCGTTCGAATCGGGCGTGCGATTCAACAACAACGTCAGTACCGGTCTCCTGAAATTCAAGCATAGCGGTGGTTTTTGGCTGAACGAATCGATGCTCACCTTCCAGCGCGCCAGAGATAACCCAAGCCCCGTTCCCGGAACCGAGCCGGTCAGTCGCCTCTACGGATTTGGTTGTTGCGCGACTCTGGGACCGGACGTGACGGTTCAGGACTTTACACAGACGCGCATCGGCGTTCGGCACGATATCTCGTACGCGGGCCTGCAGTGGCAAGGGCAGCACATCTTGAAAGGCGGAGTGAACCTCGACTTCGTCAATTACCGAGTCTTGAAGCAGAATGACGTGATTCCCCGCTTCGTGTATGAACAGTTTCCTCAAGGCGGAAGCGTGACCGCGCCGGATAGCTTCCAGATTCCCGATCGCGTGGAGCTGCGTGCCGGGACGGCGAACTTCGTAACGGATAACCAACAGTTTGGCATCTACGCCCAGGACGATTGGAGCCTGACGCAACGCCTCACGCTCAATCTTGGGGTCAGGTGGGACTATGAATCACATATGCTCAATTACGACTATGTGACTCCGCAGCCGATCATCGATTCACTGACGAAATACTCCGATTCGTTATTCCTGCCGATCGACCGCTCTCGCTACTTCACGAACGGACTCCAGCGTCCACGTTTCATGGGTGCGATCCAGCCACGGCTTGGGTTCTCCTACGCGCTCGACGAAGCCGCAACAACGACCATCTTCGGCGGGTTCGGAATTTTCTACGATCGAACGCTCTTCGATCAGTCGATCGAGGAGAAGTATGCGCAGCAGCAACCGAAGGTCACCATTAAGTTTCGGTTTCCGACCGATACGACTTCTGGACGAGTCGCCTGGAATAACAGCTACCTGAATGGCGGGGCGGCGCTCGATTCTCTGCGTGCCCTCAATCCAGCCGCTGCCCGACCCGAGGTCAAGCTGATACCCAACGATCTTCGCCCACCGCGGTCGAACCAGTTTAGTCTTGGCGTCCGGCACTTGTTTGGGACGATCACGGTTGACGCCGCCTACACCGGGATTCGCAGCTCCAACGTGTTCACGTTCTACTGGGCAAACTTCAATTTCACGTGCCCCGAGCGAACCGGCTCGATCCCTGGCTGCGGCGTGAATCGCAATGTGCCTGGTTTCGGCACCATTCTTCTCGCGACAAACGCCGGCAAGACTTGGTATAACGGCCTTCAGGTTAAGATGGATCGCTCCTATCGCCGCGGCGCTACCGGCGGCATCGGGTGGGGGGCGGGCCTCGCGTACACGTTCGCCAAGCGTGAAACCCAGGGGTTCAATGATGACTTCAGCTTCCCGAATCCCGTTGATTATCCGCGCCAGGCCA
>QHUF01000085.1 GCA_003221075.1 Gemmatimonadota bacterium | reverse complement strand
CGGGACGATCTCAGGACCCGTTAATGATCCGCGCCGATTCCAGGTCGGCGTGGAGCTGGGATTCTGACGGGACGCCGTAGTCGTTTCATTGCCGTCGTTTTTGCCCTGGCCCTCGGAGGCTGTGCTGGTAACTCCGGGGGCCCGGGCGTCGCGCCCGACACTGCCGCCTTCCTCGATACCCTGCAGCACAAAACCTTCAACTTCTTCTGGGACCTGACGCCGCCGACGAACG
>QHUF01000167.1 GCA_003221075.1 Gemmatimonadota bacterium | reverse complement strand
ACGGCGGCCGTGCGAGCTCCGCGATGGAAAAAGAAGCCGTCGCGGCAATTGCGCGCATGATCGGCTGGGACACGCACCTCGGCCACCTCTGTAGCGGTGGCACTATGGCGAACCTCGAGGCGCTATGGGTCGCGGGGCAGCTGCATCCGGGCAAGACCGTGGTCGCCTCGACGCAGGCGCATTACACCCACCAGCGCATCGCGGGCGTGCTGGGACTGCCGTTCGAGACGATTCCCTGCGATCGTGCGGGCCGGATAGACACCGCGGCACTTTCCCGCCGGTTGGCGGCCGGCGGGGTCGGGACCATCGTGGCCACCATGGGCACGACGGCGACCGGCGCCGTCGATCCCCTCGACGCGATCGTCGAGCTGCGTAGCCGCTACGACTTTCGCATCCATGCCGATGCGGCGTACGGCGGCTATTTCCTGCTCGTCAAGGATCTCGACGCCCAGACGCGCCGGGCGTTCGACCGCATCGCCGAGGCGGCGTCAGTCGTCATTGATCCGCACAAGCATGGGCTGCAGCCGTATGGCTGTGGGTGCGTGCTGTTTCGCGATCCGTCGATGGGGCGGCTGTACTCCCACGACTCCCCGTACACCTACTTCACGTCGACCGAAATGCACCTCGGGGAGATCTCGTTGGAGTGTTCACGACCGGGCGCCGCGGCCGTCGCGCTCTGGGCAACGCAGCGGCTGTTCCCACTCGTTTGCGATGGAGAGTTCGCGCGGGGTCTAACGAACGGGCGCGCTGCCGCGCTCGAGCTGTACGAGCGGCTGCGAAAGGATGGGCGCTTCGTGATCGGCTCGGCGCCGGAGCTCGACATCATCGTCTGGGCGCCGCGCGCCAAACGGATCAGCGAAGCCTCCGCACTCTCCCAGCGGATCTTTGACGAGGCCGCCCGGCGCCACCTCCATCTCGCGCTCGCCACGCTGCCCGTGCACCTGATCGACGTGGAGGACATGCAGCGTGACCAGGACACGATCTTCTGCCTGCGCTCCGTGTTGATGAAGCCGGAGCACCGCGCGTGGGTCGACCGGATCTGGTCGATTCTGGACGACGCAACGACTGCAGCCGCGGTGAAGCGCTAGTCGACGAATCCGCTCGATAGCCGGACGATCAGATTCCGTCCCGGATCGAACGCGAACTCCTTGTAGCGGCTCAGGAAGCTCCGGTAGCGCTGGTTGAGCGCGTTGCGCAGCGAAATGTCGAGCCGCATCGCGCGGCCGAACAGCCGGACGTCCGCCCCGCCGCCGAGGTGGAGCAGCGCGTACCCCGGAGTCGGGATGTCGAGCGGGTTCAGCCGTTTGGGACGGTCATACGCATCGACATCCACGCTGATCCGATCGCGCCAACCGAAACCCACCGTCGCGCGCACGGGCGGGAGCAGCGGCAGCGGCTCGTGTGACGCGAGGTTCGTCCCTCGCACGGCTTCGACGCGGCTGCGGGCGACCAGGCCCCGCCCGATTTCCGCTTCGAGCACCGCTTCCCCGCCCAACAATTCCGCCTCCGCCTCGCCGTACTGATAGACGCGCAGCGAGTCGATGAAACCGGCCGTCGGCGTGATGTAGATGTAGTGGGACATGCGGTTGTGATAGGCGGCCAACTGCAGCCGCGCATGCCGTCCGCTCCACCGGACGCCGAGGTCCACGCCGCGGCTCTCTTCCGGCTGCAACGTCGAATCGCCGAGCTCGTAGCGCGCCTCACCGATATGCGGGCCGTTCGCGAACAGCTCGAACAGTGTGGGGGCGCGCCACGCGCGGCCCACGTTCAGGCTCAACGAGAGTCCCCCGCCCGGTACCGGCGTAAACACGACGCCGGCGTTTCCAGACCACGCCTGCGCGTTCCGATCCTGGGCTACGACGCCGAGCGAGTCATTGCGCTCGGCGCTGAGGCGGCGCGCATCCGCCCGCAGTCCCGCCAGCAACGTCCAGCGTCCCGATCCAGGACTCCATTGTTCGAACGCGAACGCGGCGCCGGACAGGACGCTCGCGTTGGGCACGATCGGCTCGCGTCCGCTCGCGTCGTTGCTCTGCCCCACGCTCGTGATCCCGAATGTGGTGCCGCCATGATGCAGGAGCAGATCGAGCGAGCCAGTCTGCAGCAGCAGATTGAACTGCTCAGACTCCGTGCCCGTCGAGTCGTCCGCGATTTCGATCAAGGAATGGCGTTGCAGCTGCGCCTTGGCCTCGAGTCGCCAGGCGCCCCACGGCCGCTGACCGCTGATCTGGACGCGCTCGTCTCCGGCTTTGCGCTCAGGACCACCGGTCTCGCCGGGCGGTGCGTTCGCCTCGAGTAGCTTGAACTCGCCGCCGTAGTGAACCACCCGGACCGCCAGCGCGCTGCCCGACGGCCAGCGCCATCCGGCCGTCGCTTCGCCGTTGAACGCGCCGAAGCCGGTATTGTCCAACTCGCCCGCGGGCGTGTGCAGGTTGCCGGCATGCCGGCCGATCGCGGCGACGCGCCAGCCTAGCTTGTTGCGCGCGCCTTCGACCTGTACACCCGGGGCGATCTCGATGTTGTTGCTCGCCGCCGAGAGGGTGAATCCGCTGCGGATGAACCCGGGCCTGCCGGCGGCATCGGGCAGCGCCTCGGGGATGACGTTGATCACCCCGCCGAGGGCATCGGAGCCGTACAGCACGCTCGCCGGCCCGCGAATCAGCTCTACGCGACGGACGAACGCCGTTTCGACCGACGGACCATCCTCATCACTCCACGAATAATCCTCGAGCCGGCTGCCGTTCTCGAGCACCAGGACGCGCGGGCCGGAGAATCCCCGAATCACCGGTTTCCCAATCTGCGACCCGGTAGTGATCGCGCGGACGCCGGGCAGCGCTTCGACCACGTGCGCGAGGGAAACGCTCTGTGCTGCGCGCAGCTCGTCGCCGGCGAGCGCGCTCGCGGGCAGAGGCGAGCTCTCGATCGCCAGCGCCTGGCGCGTCGCGGTCACCGTCACGGGTTCGAGCTGGAAGGCACTCGGCGTCAGCACGATCTCGAGCGCAGGCTGTCCCGCGCCCACGGAGATCTCGCGCACGATGGGCGCGAAGCCATGACGCCGCACCGCGAGTGTGTAGCGCCCCGGTGCGAGGGAGAGCCGAAAGGCCCCGTCGGCGCCTGCCGTGACGCTCTTCCCGAGTTGCGTGATTTCCACGATGGCCTGCGGCACGCCTTGGCCCGCATTGTCGACGACGCGGCCGGTCACAGTATCCGCCGGCAGGATCAGGACTGACAGGAGGAGTGCGAACATGGCCTAAATTTTATTGCAGACTATGTGCCAGAGATAGCCTCGATCGGGTCAAGCCGCGCGGCCCGGCGGGCGGGATACCAGCCGAACAAGAACCCCACAATCAGCGCGAAAATCACGGCCAGAACGACGCCCGGCACGCTCACTGGAATGACGAATGGCTTGCCGAACTGCTTGCCGATCAGCTCGGTGATCACGGTCAGCCCAGCGCCGCCGGCGATGCCCAGCACCGCTCCCAGGAAGGAGAGTGTCAGGGATTCAGCCAGAAACAGCTTGACGATCGCACCGTCATCGGCGCCGAGCGCCTTCCGGATGCCGATCTCATGGACCCGCTCGCGCACCGAGATGAGCAGCACGCTGAACAACCCGATGCCGCCGACGATGAGGGTGACGCCGGCGATCGTAAACATCACCGCGTTCCAGCCGCCGAGGATGTTGTCCGCCATGGCCAGATTCGAAAGCACCTCGGCCGCCTGGTTGTCGATGGTGAAGTCCTCAGTGCCCCCGTGGCGCTGCCGGACGAGCGCCGTGCCACGCCGCAGCACGTCGCCAAAGTCGGCCGCGCCGCTCGCGGTGACGAGGGCCTGATCCAGCCGCCCTTCGCCCTTCGCGTAGCGCGTCATGTAGGTGTAGGGGATGTAGATGCGCCGGCCGACGAAGCTGAAGTCGGCAGGAATGATGTCGAACTCGATCGGCGCCACGAGACCGATCACGCCGAACCGCACGCCGTCGATGGTGATCGTCTTACCGACCGGGTCAGCATTCCCGAACAGATTATGGGACATCTCTTCCCCGATCACCGCCACGCGCGCGCGATTCTCAACGTCGAGGGGCCGGATGCTGCGCCCCGCGACGATGCGCCAGTTCCGGAGCTCGAGATAGCCGGCATCGACGCCGTCGATGCGGACCCGCCGTCGATCGGCGGGCGCGTTCACGACCTGCTCGTCCCCCCAGTTGCGGCCCTGCACGCTCGCCACGCCCGGAAGCCCGCGCAGTGCGTCGAGGTCGGTGATGCGCATCCCCGTGTGCCGCAATGCGGCTGCCCCCTTGGCGTCCGAGCGCGGCCCCTGATCGTTGATGAAGAAGCTGCGCGACATTCCCATCGAGATGAGGTCGTCGTACACCAGCGTCTTCATGGCGGCAGCGAGGGACGTCATCGACACGACGGATGCCGCGCCGAACACGATGCCCGAGAGCGTCAGGAGCGAGCGCAACTTGTGCCCGCGGATCTCGCGCAAGGCGTCACCGATCAGCTCGAGCCAGTCACGCATAGCGCAGCGCCTCGACGGGGGCGAGCCGCGACGCGCGCACCGCCGGGAACACGCCGGCGATCAGCCCGACGCTCACCGCGGTCGTCAGCGACACGGTCGCGATGAACGGGCTCACCACCGCCGGCATCTGCATGAAATGCGCGACGACGCCGGTCAGCGCTGCCCCAAGCCCCAGGCCCAAGGCCCCGCCAATCATCGTGACGACCAGGACCTCGGCGAGCACGTGGGCGAAGATCCCGCCCGCCGTCGCGCCGAGGGCCATGCGGGTGCCGAATTCGCGCACGCGCTCGACGACCGAGGCGAGCAGGATGTTCGCGATCACGATGCCGCCGGTCACGAGGGAGACGACCCCGACCACCAGGAAGATGAAGTTGAAGAGCAAGAGAAACTGGCCGGCTTGCTGCCCGGCGCCCTCGCCGGACGACCGGATGTCGAAGTCCTCGACTCCGTGCCGCGCAAACAACAGGCTGCGCACTTGCGCCTGCGCCCCCGCGCCGCCGACGGCGGGGCGCGCCTTGAGCGTCAGGAAGTCGAGGTGGTCGCTGGCGCTGTACTGCGTGATCGCCGTCGAGATCGGGATGTAGGCGCGCTCGTTGCGATACTCGAGCGCGTTGTTTTCCCAGGCGGCGAAGTAGAACTCCTCGCGCTCGAGGACGCCGACGACGCGATAGCTCTTCTCCCCAATGCTCACGATCTGACCAAGGGCTGCCGTGGCGTGGCCGAACAACGAATCGGCATACTTCCACCCCAACACCGCGACGCGGGCCTGGCGCTGCACGTCGAGATCACTGAGGTAGCGCCCGACGAGGGGCTTGATGTCGTTGATGACCATGTACGCCGGAACCGTCCCGATGACCTGGCCGGTGAAGCTGGTGTTGCCAACGCGATAGGAGAGCTGCTGCGCCCATCCGGGGCTCACGGCCGCGAGCGCATTGGCACGGTCGCGGAGATATTGCGCGTCCCGAAAAGTGAGACGCTTCGATGCGAGCTCGCGGGCGCGAGGATGCGCGGACGGCTCGCGATCGGATACGATGATCGTGCCGCGGGCGATCGGATACGATGATCGTGCCGCGG
>QHUF01000166.1 GCA_003221075.1 Gemmatimonadota bacterium | reverse complement strand
GGGAAGAAGCTCGAGTACCTCGATCCGAAGACCAACGAGCGGTTCATTCCCTACGTGGTCGAGACCTCGGCTGGGGCCGACCGCACGACCTTGGTGGTGCTGTGCGACGCCTATAGAGAGGAAGAGGTGCGCGGTGAGGAGGCGGCTGAGGGCGGCGAACCGCGTGTGGTGCTCAAGCTCAAGCCCTCCCTGGCCCCCCTCAAGGCAGCCGTGTTCCCGCTCGTGAACAAGGACGGCATGCCCGAGCTGGCCCATCGCATTCATGACGACCTCCGCCGCCACTTCAACGTCTTCTACGACGACGGCGGATCGATCGGCCGCCGCTACCGCCGCCAGGATGAAGCGGGCACTCCGTACGGGATCACGATCGACGGGCAGTCCACGCAGGATCAAACGGTGACCGTGCGGCGTGCGACGTGCGACGTGACCCCGCACGCCAAACGCCGCACTAGGTGGGACGAGCATGCGCCTAGATGACTTCCGCGACCTCGTCGAGCACTTGAAGCGAGACATTCCCACCCAGTTCGAGAGCGGCGTCGCCGAGATCGACGTCAGTCCCAAAACGGTTCCCGATCCCTTGCACCGCGACGTGTACACACTCGGGGAGTGTATTCCGCTCACCTGGACCGGCGACGGCACGGACTTGCACTCTCGTATCGTGCTGTTTTACGGCTCGTTCCGGGCGCTTGCCCGCCAACGCCCCGATTTCGATTGGCGCGCTGAAGCATGGGACACGCTGACCCACGAGCTGCGCCATCATATCGAGTTCCGCGCTCATGTCGACGCGTTGGAGGCGTATGACTGGGCAGCGGAGCAGAACTTCGCACGACACGAAGGAAAGACGTTCGATCCGGTGTTCTATCGGTCGGGCGCGCGGATCGCGGAGGGCGTCTTCAAGGTTGATGACGATGTGTTTCTCGAAGGGAGCGGCGATTTCTCCTGGCATGGCAGGCGGTATCGCGCGGCGGTCGCCGGCGTGAAGCCTCCCGCGTTTCTCACCCTGCACGGTCTCTCCGACGCGCCACACGGGGACGCCGTGCTGGTGCTCCCCAAACACGCGTCGCTGCGCGATCTGTGGCGGCGGTCCACCGTTACGCAAGCGACTGTAGAGGTCCAGCCAATCGATGGCTAAACGTGTGCTCGTGGAATGCCGCGACCTGTTCTTTCGCGGCAAGCTGCAGGAAGTAGTTCGGACTGGCGGGGGCGAGCCCGTTCGTGAAGAACCATTCGAGCTGGCCGTGATCGAGCTGGGCAGAGCGGACGGATCCGCACGCATCATCGACCTCGTGGCGCGCGGCATTCCCGTGTTGGCGTTCGGATCGCATGTGGACGCCGCGGGGCTCCGCGCCGCGCGGGACCTGGGCGCGCGCGCAGTGCCGAACTCCGAAGTGGAGAACGCCCTGCGCGCGCTGTTGTAGATTCCCGGCGTGCCACGAGATCGTAAACGCGTCGATGTCCTGATCCTCGGCGCCGGTGCCGCCGGACTTGCGGCGGCCCGAGATCTTTCTCACGCCGGTCTGCGCGTCAGCGTCATCGAGGCGCGGCCGCGCGTCGGCGGTCGGATTCTCACGCTGCACGATCCGCGTTCCCCCGTTCCGCTCGAGCTCGGCGCCGAGTTCATTCACGGCGAGGGAGCCGAAACGCTTCCCCTCGCGCAGGCGGCGGGGCTGGCGGTGCTGGAGCTCCCCGGCACGCACGAGACCGCCACGGCCGGCCGGTTCAAGCCGATGAGTGATTTTTGGGAGCTCGTCGATCGCATGAACCATGATCTCGCACGTCGGCTCGCCGGCCGGGGCAAGGATTTCCCGGTAAGCGAGTATCTCGACTCGGCACGGGTCCCGGCGGCACGCCGTGGGATGCTTCGCGACTTCGTGCAAGGGTTTTACGCCGCGCACCCCGACCGGTTGAGTGCGCAGTCGCTCGCCGTCGAAGCCGACGGGGGCGGGGATGAGGAAGACGAGGTCGGAGGCCAGCAGTTCCGGATCGCGAACGGCGGCGACGCCCTGATGAAATGGCTGCGGGATGGGTTGGATCCCGACCGCACCGAAGTGCGGCTCAGCACCGTCGCGGAATCGGTGCAGTGGAAACGCGGGGCCGTCAGCGTCGCGTGTCGCGGCGGCGACCGTGGCCCGCTGCCGACGTTGACGGCCCGTACCGCGCTGATCACCCTGCCGCTCGGCGTCCTGAAGGCGGGAGTGGTGCGGTTCGATCCGGCGCTCCCCGCCAAACAACGCGCACTGGCGGGGCTCGAGATGGGACAGGTATTCAAGATCGTGTTGCGCTTCCGGGAAGCCTTCTGGGAGAAGCCGGAATTCCTGAAGGAGCGGCGCGCGAAGTCCGTCTTGAACGACCGGGGGGTGGGGCTGAACTTTCTGCACGCGCCCGGCGCCGAGGTGCCGGTGTGGTGGACCTCGCTGCCGGTGCGCTCGCCAGTGCTCGTCGGCTATGTAGGCGCCGTGACCGCCGAGCAGCTGCTCGCGGAGGAGGCGCCGTCGCGGCTGGAGCGCAGTCTGGTGGCGCTGTCCGAAGTCTTTGCCGTCCCGCGCCGCGAGCTCGAGGAGCTGCTCGACGCGTCGGCCAGTCACGACTGGCGCGCCGATCCGTTCGCGCGCGGCGCCTACAGCTACATCGGCGTGGGTGGCAACGGCGCCCCCCGTGCCCTCGCCCGCCCGGTCGAAGGGACGCTGTTCTTCGCCGGCGAAGCGACGAACGGCGCCGAGATCGGGACCGTGGCGGGCGCATTGTCGAGCGGGCGGCGCGCCGCGCGCGAACTGCTGCGCGTGCTACAATAAGACCGACTCCTACGGGAATACGGCATGCCGGTAATCGCCAAGACGGTCGTCCTGCTCGTCCTGTCCAACATCTTCATGACCTTCGCCTGGTACGCACACCTGCGGCATCTGAGCCACCGGCCCTGGATCATCGCCGCATTGGTGAGCTGGGGGATCGCGCTGTTCGAGTATCTGCTCCAGGTGCCGGCGAACCGCATCGGCCATACGCAGCTGCAGCTCGGCCAGCTCAAAATCCTGCAGGAAGTCATCACGCTCAGCGTCTTCGTCCCGTTTGCGGCCCTCTATATGAAGGAACCGGTGCGGCTCAACTATCTGTGGGCTGCCCTGTGCATGTGCGGGGCGGTGTTCTTCATGTTCCGGCGCTAGCATAATTCTCGACGTGGACCGTGACCGTGAGCTGCTGCGCCATTTTCTGGCCGCGATCGCCTATCGCACCCAGAAAGCACTGCGCGACGCCCCGGCACACTACCCGGCTTTCAGTGCCGGCAACCGGGTCCGCACGCCCGTCGAGCTGATCCGTCACATGACCTCGCTGATGGGATACGTGCGCACGCTCTTCCAGGGCGGATCGTATCCCGTGAAGCCGGAACCGTTGCCCTCATTCATGGCTGAGGTCGAGCGCTTCCACGAACTGGTCGAGGCAGTAGGCACCTTGCTCGCGAGCAACGCTAAATGCTCGATATCGACCGAACAGTTGTTACAGGGGCCGTTCGCCGATACGATGACACACGTGGGTCAGCTGGCGATGCTGCGCCGGCTCGCGGATGCCCCCGTGGCCCCGGAGAACTTCATTTACGCCGATATCCGGGCCGACCGATTGCACGCCGATCAGCCGCCGCCGGCGCGTCCCGACAAGCATTGGCCGGAGAAGCCTTGACAGTCGCTCAGCCGGGTCGCGTAGTTCAAGGCGACCCGGCATCGGAGTCTCAGATCCCTTCACACCCGCAGTCGTTGTCCCAGACGGATCTCACACCGCAGGCGTTGCTGGCCGCGATCGTTGCCTCTTCCGATGACGCAATCATCAGTAAGACGCTGGAAGGCATTATTACGTCCTGGAACGAGGGCGCGGAGCGGTTGTTCGGCTATACCGCCAAGGAGGCCATCGGCAAGCCGATCACGATGCTCATCCCCCCCGATCGGACGAACGAAGCGGAGATGATCCTCTCACGGTTGCGGCGGGGCGAGCGGGTCCACCAGTTCGAGACGGTCCGACTGGCCAAGGACGGCCGGCTGATCGAGATCTCGCTGACGATTTCCCCCATCCGGAACGACGCCGGCGCGCTCGTGGGAGCGTCCAAGGTGGCGCGGGACATCTCGTTACAGAAGCGCGCCCAGCGCGCGCTCGAGGAAGCGGATACCCGCAAGAACGAATTCCTCGCGTTGCTCGCCCACGAGCTGAGAAACCCGCTCGGCCCGATCCGCCACGCCGTCAACATTCTCCGCGCGCGCACGCCGAGCCCCGAGGAGCTGCACTGGGCGACCAGCATCATCGACCGCCAAACCGAGCGCATGACGCGGTTGGTGGACGATTTGCTCGATGTCGCGCAGATCACGCGCGGCACGATCGAGCTGCGGCGCGGGCGCGTGGATATCGCGGACGTGCTCACAGCGGCGGTCGAGTCGAGCGGTACGCTGATCGAGCGCGCCCGCCATCAGCTGCGTGTCACGCCTCCCCGCGAACCGCTCTACGTCGAGGGCGACCCGACGCGATTGACACAGACGATCACGAATCTGCTGGACAACGCCGCCAAGTACACGGACCCGGGCGGCCAGATCTGGTTGTCGGCCGAGCGCGAGGGAGACGAGGCGGTGATCCGCGTGAAGGACTCCGGCATCGGCATCGCCCCCGACATCCTCCCGCGGATCTTCGACATGTTCACGCAAGCCGGACCCTCGCTCGAACGGGCACAGGGCGGGCTCGGGGTCGGCCTCTCCCTCGTCGACCGGCTCGTCAAGCTGCATGGCGGCTCCGTATCGGCGTACAGCGGCGGACTCGGCACGGGGAGTCAATTCACGATCCGCCTCCCGGCGCTGCAGGCACTCCGACCGCCCGCAGCCGAGCCGCGCCCGGCCGCGCAGGCCGCTCCCGAGAAGCATTGCCGCATTCTGGTCGTCGACGACAACCAGGACTCCGCGGAGAGTCTCGCCATGTTGTTGCACATACTGGGGCACGAGGTCAAGACCGCGCACGACGGTGAGAGCGCGCTCGCCACCGCCCCTGAGTTCCGTCCCGACGTCGCCATTCTGGACATCGGCCTGCCGAAAATGAACGGCTACGATCTGGCGAAACAGATGCGCGAACAGCCATGGGCACGCAACGTCGTGCTGGTCGCGCTCACGGGGTGGGGACAGGAACAGCACGGCGGCCGGTCAGCCGAGTCGGGGTTCAATCATCATCTCACCAAGCCGGTCGAGGTCGAAGTGCTGCAGCGGATTCTTGCCGACGTGGACGCGTGACTGCCGAAACGCAACGCGCTATCTTTTTCCAATGCGCCTCAGCGTCGCACTCGCCGTCGTGGCCGGCCTCGCCGCGTCGTCTCCCCCGTCCGGCTACCGGATTCTGGTCGCCAGCGAATCGGGCGACATCGTCACGCAGCTGACGTGGGACGGGTCGGCACTGGCGGTGGCAAAGGTCGTTCCCGTCGGCATCATGCCCGTGGATATCGATGGCCCGCACAACGTCGCGGTCGCCCCCGACGGGTCCGCGTGGTATGTGACGATCGCCCACGGCACGCCCTACGGATCGTTATGGAAGATGAGCGTCGGAACCGACACGCTGCTGGGTCGGGCGCAGGTGGAGATGTTCCCCACGACCATCGGCCTGACGCCCGACGGCGCGCTGGCGTTCGTGGCCAATTCCGATTTTCACGGCGATCACCCGCGCGTCAACGTCGTGACGATCGTGCAGACCGCATCGATGACCCCCCTCACGAATCTGCCGGCCTGCGACATGCCGCACGGCGTGAAGGCGAACCACGCGGGCACGATGGTATATGTGTCATGCATGAATTCGGACGAAATTCTGGAGATCGATCGGCAGAGCTTCAGGATCCGGCGCCGGCATAAGACCGGCGATGGGATGTCGCCCACCTCGATGCCCATGCACGCAACCTCTTCAGGTCCGCCGCAACACGACTGCATGCCCACGTTCGTGTCGGTCTCTCCGGACGACCGCCGGTTGTACGTCGCGTGCAATCACGGCAACACGTTGCAGGTGCTCGATGCCGGATCCCTCGAGCTCGTCAAGGAGATCCCGGTCGGGACCGGCGCCTACAATGTCGAGCCGTCGGCCGACGGCCGGTGGATCATCGTCACGAACAAGAAGGCGCAGAGCGTGTCGCTTGTGGACGCCCAGACTCTGACCGAAGTCGCCAAGATCCCGACCACGAAGCCGCTGCCGCACGGTGTGGCGTACTCGCCCGACGGCCGCTGGGCATTCATCTCGCAGGAGAGCGTCGGGATCGATCCGGGCGCGGTGGACGTCATCGATCTCACGACCCGGGCCCGCGTGGCCAGCATCCCCATCCCCCGGCAACCGACCGGCATCACGATTCTACGGACTCCATGATCCACACGACCACCGTCTCGCTGTCGCCCGCCGAGGTGGTAGCGCGCGCGCAACAGTTCTTCGCCGAGCGTGTCCCCAACTCGGCGGCATTCCTGGAGAAGTCGGGACCGAACTTCGTGACCCTGCGCGGGCAGGGCGGCGAAGAAGTGGTGATCGGCGCCTGGGAAGACAAGGACCACGGCGTCACGCGCGTCCGCGCCTCGACGCTGTTCTTCGACCAGGCGCTGGACCGATTCTTCTCCACGCTGGCGCTCGCGTCGCCCGTGGAGGTCGCTTGACCGCGGGGGCCGGCGTTGGCGAGCGCTATGCTGTGCGCGTGATGGTAACGTCCGCATGGGAGCAGGTCCCGCTCCAGGTCGACGCCAACACCACCGTCGCCCAGCTGAAACACGAGGCGCTGCGCGCGGCGCTGAAGACGACGGCCGGCGAAGCGGCGTACGTCGTGAAGTTCCGCGGCGCGCCCATCCTCGACGAGTCGATCACCCTGGGCGCCTTGGGCGCGGTTCCCAACGCTCCCTTCATCGTGCTGCCCGGCCGGCGGCAACCGGTGCGATGAGCACGTACGCGTTCACCCGGGCCGTCACGATTTTCGCGGTCGGCTTTCTGCTGCTCAATGCCGTGCTGTTGGTGATGATCGACCAGATCGTGTGGGCCGCCGTGTTTGCCGGTGTCGCGCTGCTTGCCGTCGGCGGATGGTTCTGGTTCCGGCGCGCGATGGCGGAGCTCGTGGATGCGCGCAAAGAGATGAAACGCGAAATCGAATCGCTCACTACGCCGGCGCCGGACATCCCGAATGGCCCCAACGATTCGAAGCGGTGCTCGAAGCGCTCCGCCGGCCGGAGGTCGTGCCGCTCATCTCGTGGATCGAGGCGCCGCCCGCGACTCGCGCGGCCATCGCACGCGTGCATTCCCCGGAGTACCTCGACCTGCTCGATGCGATGGCCGCGCGCGGCGGCGGCTCGCTCGATGCCGACACGTTTCTCGGCCCACGGAGTCTCGAGAGCGTGCTCGCGTCGGGAGGTGTCGCGCTCGCGGCCGTCGCCCAGGGCTTGCAGACTGGCCGGGCCTTCGGCATCACGCGTCCCCCCGGACACCACGCGCTCGCCGCTCGCGCGATGGGATTCTGCTTTCTCAACAACGTGGTGCTCGCCGCCCGGCACGCGCAGGCGCTAGGGTGCGCGCGCGTCCTGATCGTGGATTGGGACGTGCATCACGGCAACGGCACACAGGCACTGGTCGAGCACGACCCGTCCATCCGCTTCGTCTCCATGCACCAGTATCCGTGGTATCCGGGAACCGGGGCCGCGGACGAGCGCGGCGTCGGGAACGTGTTCAACGTCCCACGGCCGGGCGGGCTGCCGCGCGCCGTCTACGTGCGCGACTTCCTCGCCGGTGTGGACGCGGCGCTGGCGCAATGGAGTCCGGACATCCTCCTCGTGTCCGCGGGCTTCGACTCGCTCGCGGGCGATCCGCTCGGCGAGTTCACGCTCGAGCCCGACGACATCGTCCAGTGGACCGAGGCGCTGCGCGAGCGGATGGGCACGCGGCCCGTCGTTGGTGTGCTGGAGGGCGGCTATCGACTCGATCTGCTCGCGGCCGGTGTCGTGGCATTCGTGCGGGCGCTATCTTGAGGACGTGACCGCCACCACCGTACCGGCGCAGCAGCCCCAGGCATCGAAGAACTGGCCGGCCAGCATCTACCGGCGGCCCGATGGCACGCTCGAGCAGGACATCTCGCCCACGCGCATTCGCGAAATCCTGCAGGCAGGGGAAGGCGAGCTGTGGGTGGACATCGACAGCGCCAACATGCACCAGCTCGCGCTGCTCGAAAAAGTGTTCGCGTTCCACCCGCTGTCCATCGAGGACACCCTCTCGCCGGGGACGCGGGTCAAGTTCGAGGAGTACGAGCGCTACGTCTTCGTCGTGATGGCGGTCATCCGCTTCGACGAAGGCACGCCGGAGCCGTACGATCTCGCCACGTCGAACCTGTATTTCTTCCTGGGAAAGAACTTCCTGGCGACGGTGCACGCCTTGCCATCGAAGAGCTGTGCCATCGTCCGCGAGCGCCTGGTGCGCAATCCCGAGCTGCTCGCGCGCGGGGTCGAGATGGTGATGCACAACATCATCGACCAGTCGGTGGACGCCTATTTCCCGATGGTCGAAGAGCTCAACACGATGGTGGACGGATTGGAAGAACGCCTCTTCGAGCGGTTCGACCCCGGGCTGATTCATGAGATCTTCAAGGCGAAGCGGGCGGCGTTTTCGCTGCGCCGCCACGTCGGCCCGCTGCGCGAAGTGCTCAACATCCTCACCAACCGGCCGTGCGGTTTCATTCGTCCCGAAACGCAGCTGTACTATCGCGACGTCTACGACCACACGATTCGCATCGTCGAGTCGATGGACACCGTGCGCGACCTGTTGGCCGGCGTCCTCGAGACATATCTGTCGCAGACGTCGAACCGCCTGAACACCGTGATGAAGCAGCTCTCGATCGTGGCCACGATCGCGCTGCCGTTGATCGTCATCGCGGGAATCTTCGGCATGAACTTCAGCCAGATGCCCTTCACCCATAACCCGTACGGCTTCTACGGCGCGCTCGTCGTGATGGCGGTGACCTCCGGCGTCATCATGTGGTGGCTGAAGAAGAATCGCTGGCTGTGAAGCTGCTCGTCGAGCAGTGCTCCATCACCACGCGCCATCCGTTTGCCATCGCCCGCGGTTCGACGAACGGGTACAAGCGCGCCTGGGTCCGGCTCGTCGACGAGGACGGGCAAGAGGGGTGGGGCGAAGCCGATCCATCCTCGTTCTATGGCGAGACGCTCGAAACGGTGCTCGCCGGCTTCGAGCGGCTCAGCGCGCACCTGCCGCGCGATCCGTTCGACCTTGAAGCCGCGGAGGATCGCTGGGAGCACGCGCTGCCGAAGAACTGGGCGGCCCGCGCTGCGCTCTCGGCCGCGCTGCATGACCTCGTTGGGAAGAAGCTGCGGCAGCCGTTGTGGAGGCTGTGGGGACTCGATCCCCAGCGTGCGCCCCTGTCCTCCTTCACGATCGGGCTCGATTCGGCGGACAAGATGCGGGCCAAAGTGCGTGAAGCCGAGGACTACCCCATTCTGAAAGTGAAACTCGGCACCGACCGCGACGAAGAGATTCTCCGCATCGTGCGTGAGACGACGCGGAAGCCCCTGCGCGTGGATGCCAACGCGGGCTGGACCGTGGCACGGGCCAAGCAGATGATCCCGGTCTTGAAAGAGCACGGCGTCGAGTTTCTGGAGCAGCCGCTCGCGCCTGATGATCTGGACGGCCTGCTCGAGGTGCGGCGCGTGGCGTCCAAGCACCATCTGCCGGTCGTGGTGGACGAAAGCTGCCTCGTCGCCGCCGACATCCCGCGGCTCGCGGCCCGAGTGGACGGGATCAACATCAAGCTCGCCAAGTGCGGATCGCTGCGGGAAGCGCTGCGCATGATCGCTACCGCCCGCGCCCACGGCATGCTCGTCATGGTGGGCTGCTCCGTTCACGGGCGCAACCATCGAGCGAGGCCAGATTCGGCTGCCGACCGAGCCGGGGCTTGGTGTGCGGCGGCGATGACCTATGCCGCGGTCGTCCTCCCCGTTCCGGTAAGCCGCTCCTACATCTACGAAGTCCCCGACCCGCTGGCGGCCCGCGTCGCGCCCGGTGCGCGGGTCGTGGTCCCGTTACGACGGCGCAGTGTTGTCGGGATCGTAACAGAAGCCGTCAGCCATCTGCCGTCAGCAGGGATCGACGTAAAACCGATCATCGCGGCCCCGGACGATGAGCCGGCGATCTCGCCGCCGCTGCTCGAGCTGGGGCGCTGGATGTCGGACTACTACGGCGCGCCGCTCGGACTCGCGCTGCGGGCCATTCTGCCGGGACCGCTGTGGAGCGTGGCTCGACCGCAGGGGCCGGCGCCGGCCGCGGAGCGGGTACTCGTGCTCACCGGCAACGGAATGGACTCGCTGCTCGAGCGGGAGCGCCGGTTCAAGCGCTCGCCCAAGCGGCGGGCGGTCTACGAGACCGTGGAGGCTCTCGGGGGAAGCGCACCGGTCTCGCACCTCGTGGGACAATTGCGGTTGTCCCGGAATTCCATCGATGGGTTGGTGCAGCAAGGTCTCGCGCGCATCGAGCAGGTGCCGGAGATGCGCGATCCCTTCGAGGGCCTTTCGACACCTCCACCACCGACACTCACGGAGGACCAGCGAGCGGTCTTGCGCGGGATCGCAGGCACCCCCCTCAACCAACCTGTCCTGCTGCACGGCGTCACCGGGTCGGGAAAGACGCTCGTCTATCTGGAAGTGCTGCGCGGCGTGGTCGCGTCGGGGCGCGGGGCGATCCTGCTGGTGCCGGAAATCGCCCTGACGCCGCAGACCGTCGCGCGGGTGCGCGGCGTCTTTGGAGACCGTGTGGCCGTGCTCCACTCGGGGTTGTCCGATGGCGAGCGCGCCGACGCGTGGCGCGCCTTGCGCCGGGGCGAGCGGCTGGTGGCGGTCGGCCCCCGGTCCGCCGTGTTCGCGCCGGTGCAGCGGCTGGGCGCGATCGTGGTGGACGAGGAGCACGAGCCCAGCTACAAGCAGGGGTCGGCGCCGCGCTACCACGCCCGCGACGCCGCGGCGATGCGCGCGCAGCTCGAAGGCGCTCGCCTTATTCTCGGAAGCGCGACCCCATCGCTGGAGACGCTCAGTGACGAACGGATCGTTACCGTCGCGCTGCCGGATCGCGTGGGGGCGCGCCCGCTGCCGCCCGTGGAGATCGTGGATCTGCGCAGCGCGCCGCGGATCGCGCCGTCGGAGACCGCTGCCCCGCCAGGAGTGATTCCGTGGAGCGAGTCGCTCGATACCGCCATCTCCGGTGCTTTGGAGCGCGGCGAGCAGGTCATCCTGCTGCTCAACCGCCGCGGGTTCGCGACGTTCGTCCAGTGTCCCGCCTGCGGCAACGTGCCGGGGTGCCCGCAATGCGCCATCGCGCTCACGGTACACCACACGCCGGCCAGCATGCGGTGCCACTACTGCGGGCACGAGGAGCCGATCCCCGAGATCTGCGGGATCTGTGGCAACCCGACGCAGCGCCTGCGCGGGCTCGGTACGCAGCAGCTCGAGCATTTTGTCGGGTTGCGCTATCCGCGCGCCCGCATCGCGCGGATGGACCTCGATACGACGACGAGCAAATGGGCCCACCATCACATCCTGGAGCGCGTGGCGCGTGGCGAGGTCGACATCCTGCTGGGCACGCAGATGATCGCGAAGGGCCTGGACTTTCCCAACGTCACCGTTGTCGGCGTCGTGGACGCCGATACGGGCCTGCATTTCCCCGATTTCCGGGCCGGCGAGCGCACATTCCAGCTTGTGGCGCAGGTGGCAGGAAGGGCGGGGCGGGGGGCGCGGGGCGGCCGGGTGTTCGTGCAGACGCGCGCGCCCGATCACCACGCGATTCGGGCGGCAGCCGCGCACTCCGTCTCGCAGTTTGCGGCTGTCGAACTGCCCCTGCGAACACCTCCACATCCTCCATATCCTCCACGAACGGGTTTGGTTCGCTTTGTCATCGCCACCGCCGACCACGCCCAGACCGCCGAGCTGGCCGAGCGCGTGGCGGCTTGGCTTCGACGCGCTTCGACGGAGCACCTTGACGGCGCGCTCACGGTGCTGGGCCCCGCGCCGTGCCCGCTGATGCGCCTCAAAGGGAAGTGGCGCTGGCACGTGTTGGGGAAGTCTGCCGAGCCGCGGGTGCTCGGACGCGTGGTGCGCGCGTGGCGCGCGAAGGGGCACCGCGCGGTGATCGTCGATCGAGATCCCGTTTCACTCTTGTGAAAGCCGTTTGCCTTCGGGTATTTTGACCGGCCTGTGAGTCGTCCTCGGTTTCAGTACCGACCACCCAACTTTGCCGCGCCCCCCTTAACGGGCGTGCCCGACGCGCGATTCACGCCCGCACCGGCCGACGGGGTTCTTCCCGACGGTTTTTTTTCGACCACGAACCTGCCGACCTACGTGAAGCTGCCCGCCGGCTGGCGCCGGCCCCGGCTCCCGCGCATGGACTGCGTGATCGTGCAGGCGAGCGGCGACGACCTGGTGATCACCGAGCCGCGCCGCGTGCGCAAGGGCGACAAGGTCGCGCTGGGAGCGGCCGAGGACGGCAGCGAGGGGATCTTCGTTCACGTCGAAGGTTTTTTGGGCCGCACACACAGCCCCAACGAGTTTCGTTTCATGGCGACCGAGGTGTCGCGCGAACGGCCGGTGGACTACAGCGTCCTCGCGGAGCTGCTGGGCGAGGAAAAAGTGCGCGGCGGCAGGATCCTCTGGGTCATCGGGCCCGCGCTCGTGCATGCCCGCGCGCGCGAGGACATGATCTGGTTCGTTGAAAACGGCTATTGTCATACGCTGCTGGGCGGCAATGCCGTGGCGGTGCACGATCTGGAGGCCGCGATCTTCGGCACGACCCTCGGAATGTCCAGCTCCGGCGAAAGCGTGGAGGGCGGCCACGGCTTGCACATGCGCGCCATCAACGCGATCCGCCGCGCCGGTTCGATCGAGAAGGCCGTGACCCAGGGGACCGTGAAGAGCGGCATCATGCACGCGCTGGTGCAAAACCGGATCCCCTACGTGCTCGCAGGCTCGATTCGCGACGACGGCCCGTTGCCCGACGTCATTCCCGATACCCTGGCGGCACAGGACGCCATGCGCGCCCACACCGCGCAGGCGACATTCGCGATTTTCGTGGCCACCGCGCTGCACGCCATCGCGGTCGGCAACATGCTGCCGGCGTTCGTGGACGATCCCGTCGTCGAAAAGATCCGGCCGCTCACCACGATCTGCGTCGATCAGACCGAGTTCGTGGTCACCAAGCTGCGGGATCGCGGCACGCACCAGGCGTACGGTGTCGTCACCAACGCGCAGGACTTCATGCACGTCTTGCGCTTCTACGTGGAGCGATGGCAAGCATCGGCGCCGGCGGTTTTGCACCGTTAGCCCCAGGACAGGGGGCAGGGTGGGCGAAGCTGGCCGCCGCGGTCGAAACCCAGGTGCCGCCGGGGGAGATCGAGACCATCTACGTGTTCCACCCCATCAAACGCGCAGGCAAGGAATGGGGCACGGCGGTCGTGACGCGAAAATCAGGTGATGGTCGGTTGCGCGTCTACACGGCACGATACATGCTCGTCGTGCGCGGGAAAGAGCGCGGGCAGTCGAAGATCGAAGTCGAGGAAGTCGCGCTCAGTACCGCCGAGGTGCTGGCGAAGGTGATGCAGGCGACGGTGGACCGGGGCGGCGACACCGAGCCCCCGGTCGAGCTCGGTCCCGCGGTGTGGTACGAGGGGAGGTAGTCAGCGTTGATTGACGCGAGAATGTTCATCCCGACCAAGGCCTTTCTGACCAAGGGCGTCGGCCGGCACAAGGAAAAACTCACCAGCTTCGAGATGGCGTTGCGTGACGCCCATCTCGCTAATTTCAATCTGGTGCGGGTGAGCTCGATTTTTCCTCCTCAGTGCGAGCTGGTGGACCGGGAAGAGGGGTTGAGCATGCTGCACCCGGGGCAAGTGCTCTTCACCGTCGTCGCGGAGTCTTCGACCAACGAGCCCAGCCGGCTCGTCGCGGCGTCCATCGGACTCGCGCTCCCCGCCGACCCTACCCACCACGGCTACATCTCCGAGCACCACAGCTACGGCCAGAACGAGGTCACGGCCGGGGAATACGCCGAGGATCTCGCTGCGTCGATGCTGGGCACGGTGCTGGGCGTGCCGTTCGATCCGGAGAAGGCCTGGGACGAGCGCCGCGAGCAGTGGCTCTTGTCGGGTGAAATCGTTCGCACGATGAACGTGACCTCGACGGCGGAGTGCGGTGCCGACGCCCGTTGGACCACCGTCGTGTCCGCCGTCGCATTCTGCGGCTAGGTGGGAGTCGGTGTTGCGGTTGCGTTTGCAGCCGGCCTGCTGAGTTTCCTGTCTCCGTGTGTGTTGCCGCTGATTCCGAGCTATATCGGCTATCTCACCGGCATGTCGGTGGAGGAGGTCGAACGGCGGCGCGGGACGGCGGTGCTGCACGGGCTGTGGTTCGTCGCTGGATTCTCGCTCGTGTTCGTGCTGCTCGGCGCCGCGGCATCCGCGGTGGGCAATCTGCTGCGCGATTACCAGGTCTGGCTCGGGCGCGTCGGCGGCGTCCTGCTGATTCTGTTCGGCGTCTATCTCCTCGGCATCCTGCGCCCGGCATTCCTGATGCGCGAATGGCGCATCGAGTTGGCGCGCAAACCACTCGGCTACTTCGGCTCAGGCGTCGTCGGGTTCACGTTTGGCGCCGCG
>QHUF01000165.1 GCA_003221075.1 Gemmatimonadota bacterium | reverse complement strand
TCGGCGTGAACACCTTCCGGCTGCGGCAGTTTCCCGACGTCGCGCTCGGCAACGTGACGGACTCGATGTGGCGCTCGTGGGAGCGCCGCCCGCGCGTCAGCTACGAGGACGCGCAGGCGGTCATGCGGGGTGTCACCGTCCCCGTGCTCGCGGCGTGGGAATCGAGCACGCGCGGCACGCTCACGGCGGGACGCAGAACGGCCAAGGATGTCCAGGTCACGGCTGCGACCGAGCTCTATTTCGACATTCGTTCGCTCGTGATCGAGCAGGGGCGCGCGTTCACCGGCCAGGAGGTCCAGGCCGGCGCGCCCGTCCTCGTGCTGGGACGCGACCTCGCCGATAAGCTGTTCGAAGGGCGGGATCCGCTCGGCAGCGAGGTGAAGATCTTCGATATCCCCTACCGCGTCATCGGGGTCGTCGAGAAGCAGGGCAATCTCTTCGGACTGTCGCTCGACAAGTTCGTCGTGGCGCCCGCCAGCGCGCCGCTCCGGCGCTACGTCAACCCGCCACGCGTGGTGGACGCCCTGGCCATGAAGGCCAACTCCCAGCCAGAAATGCGGGAAGCGATGTCGCAGGCAGAGGCGGTGATGCGCAGCAGGCGACACCTGCGCCCCCGCCAGGCAGACGACTTTGCCATGGAGACGGCCGACGAAGTCCTCGAGTTCTGGAGCAAGATCAGCGGCATCCTACGCTTCGCGCTGCCCTTCCTCCCGGGAATTTCGCTCGTCGTGGGCGGCATCGTCATCATGAACATCATGCTCATGGCGGTGGCGGAGCGAACTCGCGAAATCGGCATTCGCAAATCGTTGGGCGCGCGGCGCGGCGACATCCTGCGACAGTTCCTGGTAGAGGCCATCACGCTGGCGACGGTGGGCGCGAGCGCCGGGGTCGGAATCGGCATCCTGTTGGCCGCCGTGGTCGCGGCCGTCTCGCCGCTGCCCGCGGCCGTGGCACCGTGGTCCATCGTCGTCGGCGTCATTCTGGGCGCCGGCGTGGGGATCATCGCCGGCGTGTACCCGGCGACCCGGGCGGCCCGACTCGACCCGATCACCGCGCTGCGGGCCGAAACGTGACCGGGGGGGGCCTGTTCGAAGGCGTCGGCATCGCGCTCGGGTCGCTGCGTGCCAGCAAGGCCCGCGCGGCGCTGACGATTCTCGGTGTCGCCATCGGCGTGATGGTCGTGATGCTGATGGCCGCGATGATCAGCGGGATCAACAAGAGCGTCGCCGGTGTCTTCGAGTCGATCGCGCCGCGCACCTTCCTGGTGTGGCGCTTCTTCCAGGCCGGCATCAACGTTTCCGACGGCTCGGACGAATCCAGCCCCTGGCGCCGCAACCCCGCAATCAACGACCTCGAGGCCGACCGGATCCGGCTGCTGCCGTCGGTACGATTCGTCACGCGCCGGGAGGAGAGCTCCGCAAACGTGGAGTTCGGGAGTCTGCGGCTCGAGTCGGTGCAAATCTCCGGGCTCTCGGCGGAATGGGTAGAGGTGAACGGCGGCGACGTCTATCCGGGCCGCACGTTCACGCGGCTCGAGGATGTCTCCAACAGCGCCGTGGCGGTGATCAATCGCAAGCTCGAGGATCAGCTGTTTCGCGGGCGTGACCCGATCGGCCAGACGATCCACATCGCCGGCGCGCCCTTCACCGTGATCGGTGTGTACGCGCAGCCGCCGAGTCTCTTCAGCGGGGCCGCCCCGCCCTTCGTCGGGATTCCGCACGGCTCGTTCGTCAAGCACGTGCCGTACTTCAAGGGCTGGATGCGGCTCGCCGTGGCGCCGGCGCCCGGATACACGCAGCAGGAGTCGATGGACGAAGTCATCGCGACGCTGCGCTCGATCCGTGGACTCAAGCCCGGCCAGGAGAACACCTTCTCGATCGTCACGCAGGACAAGCTGCTCGACTCCTGGCACCAGGTGAGCGGAATGTTCTTCTTCGTGATGCTGGTCCTCTCGGCGATCGGATTGATCGTGGGCGGCGTCGGGGTCGTCGCGATCATGATGATCTCGGTGACCGAACGGACGCGCGAGATCGGCGTGCGCAAGGCCCTGGGAGCGACGAAGCGCGCGATCCTGTGGCAATTCCTGGTCGAGGCGTCGACGCTCACCCTGGTGGGCGGCGCGGTCGGCATGCTGTGCGGGGGAGCGCTCGCGTTCCTCATCTCGACCATCACGCCCATCCCGGCAAACGTGCCGCTGTGGTCGATCGTTGCGGCGCTTCTCGCCTCGGCGCTCACGGGCGTGGGGTTCGGGTTGTATCCCGCCAGCCGCGCCGCGCGCCTCGATCCGATAGAGGCGCTGCGATACGAGTAACTTTGTAGTCCATGCCGCTGTACGAAGCACTCCGCCTCGCGCTCCAGACGGTCTGGAGCCACAAACTCCGATCCTTCTTTACGCTGCTCGGCATCATCGTCTCCGTCGCCTTTCTGGTCGCGGTCGTCGCCGTCATCCAGGGGATGAACGCCTACGTCCGCGAGCGGCTGGCCGGCGCGATCGTCGGCGTCAATGCGTTCCAGGTCCGCCGCGATCCGATTCAGGTGGGATTCATCGACGACGAGGCGTGGAAACAGATCCAGCGCCGGCCGATCATCGCGCCCGAGGACGTCGGTTACATCCAGCGCGCCGTTCCCGAGGCCGAAGCGATCGCCCTGCAGTCGGGCTGGCCGACCCCGATGGCGGACGTGCAATGGCGCAACCGCACGACCGGCGACGTGTTCATCTTCGGCGTCACCGCGCCATACGTGGTCGTGCAGGACTACACGTTCGCCGCGGGGCAGCCACTCACTGACGTCGATCTGCAGCAGCGCCGCTACGTCGCGGTCCTGGGCTACGACGTCGCCGACAAGCTCTTCGGGAATGTCGAGGCCGCGATTGGCCGGAGCATCCGGGTCCGCGGCATTCAGCTGGTCGTGAAGGGCGTGATCGCGAAGAAGGGCACGGTGCTGGGGCAATCGTGGGACGGGTTTGTGATGCTGCCGCTGTCGACGTTCGAATCGATGTATGGCCGCCGCCAGACGATGGTGATTTCAGTGAAGATGTCCACGGCCGAGGGCGTCGCGCCCGCGATGCTGCGCGTCGAGGAAGCGATGCGCATCGCGCACCGCCTGCGCCCGGGAGCGGATAACGACTTCACCATCGACACCGGGGAAGGACTGATCGCGTTCTGGGCCAAGCTCACGCGCGTCATCTTTACTGTCGTCCCAGCCGTGGTCGTCATCGGCATCGTCGTCGGCGGGATCGTCATCATGAACATCATGTTGATGAGCGTCACCGAGCGCACGCGCGAGATCGGGATTCGTAAGGCATTGGGGGCCGCGCGCCGCGACATCCGACGCCAATTCTTTGCCGAAGCGCTGACGCTGTCGCTGCTCGGTGGAATCGCCGGCCTCGCCGTCGGCGCGGGCCTCGCCGGACTCGTGCAGGTCCTGTCGCCGCTGCCGGCGCGCGTCACAGCGTGGTCCATCGGCTTGGCGCTGCTGCTGGGCGTGGTCGTGGGCGTGGCATTCGGCGTGTATCCCGCGCACCGCGCGTCGCGCCTCGATCCGATCGAAGCACTCCGCCAGGAATAAATGAGGCTCCATTCTGTCCGCGAAGGCTGGCGCATTGCCCTCGACCAGCTTCGGGCCAACAAGCTACGCTCGGCCCTCACGGTGCTCGGCGTCGTGATCGGTATCGCCACGGTCATGGCGATGGCATCCATCGTCGCCGGGTTCCGCGAGCAGATCGTCAATACGCTCGAGGTCGTGGGGCCGACGACGTTCCGCGTGCTCCGCTACTTCTCCACGACCGGCGTGAATCCGGACGCGGTGCCGCGCGAGATCCGTGTCCGACCGAAGCTCATCCCCCAGGACGCCGAAGCCATCGCCCGCCTCCCCGAGATCCACTATGCGGCGATCTGGACGCAGGTCTTTCAACGGTTCGAATACGGCGGCAACCACACGCGGATTCTGGGCGTGTTCGGCGCGGATGACCGGTTCATGGAAATCCTCGGCGGCGGGATCACGAGTGGCCGCTCGTTCACCGCGGCAGAGCTGCGCGGCGGGGCGCCGCTCGCCATCGTCGAGCAGCGGACCATCGATCGACTGTTCGGCGCCGTCAACCCGCTCGGCCGCCTGTTACGGATCGGGGGCCATCCGTTCAAAGTTCTCGGGGTCTGGCAACGACCGACGAACATCTTCGAGGTACCGGGCGCGCCCGAAATCGCGGCGGTAGTGCCGTTCGAAGCGGCGCGCCGCAGTTTCATCATCGACGAGTGGAACAGCCTCATCATTCTCGTCAAGCCGAAGCCGGAGGTCAGCGTCAACCGCGCGATGGATGCCGCCACCGTGACCTTACGGCGGCTGCGCGGCCTGCGCGTGGGCGATCCCAACACCTTCGATCTGCTCACCTCCGATCAGGTCCTGAGTATCTTCGACAGCCTGACGTTCGCGTTCTTCTTCGTGATGCTGGTGCTCTCCAGCATCGCGCTGATGGTGGGAGGCATCGGGGTCATGGCGATCATGATGGTGTCGGTGACGAGCCGGACCCGCGAGATCGGCTTGCGCAAAGCGCTCGGCGCCACGCGCCGCGCGATTCTGTGGCAGTTCCTCGTCGAAGCCGCCACGCTCACGCTGTTGGGCGGCATCATCGGCATCGCCCTCGGGGTGGGCGTCGGCGAGCTGCTGAAGTGGCTCCTTGCGTTCAACACGACGATTCCCCTCGTGCCCGCGGCGATTGC
>QHUF01000164.1 GCA_003221075.1 Gemmatimonadota bacterium | reverse complement strand
TTATCCCGGCGGTCTCGCGCTCCGGTTTGCGCGCGTGATCCGCTATCGCGACGACAAGAAACCGGAGGACGCCGACACGATCGAGACCGTCCGTCACCTACACCGCGAAGGTGCGCCGGACTCCGACCGCAAATAACGGCCAGGGCAACACACTCTTCAGACGCGGGAGCCAGGCGGCATCGGTTCCCACGCGGTAACGGAGTGACGGCGAGCGGCTTTGCACGGCGCGCAGCACGGTCGCGGCGACTTTTTCCGGCACAATCCCGTGCTCCACGTGGCGGCCGAGCGCGGCCGTGGCGCGCTGGCGGACGCCGTCATAGGCGCTCAGCGGCTTCGCCGCGATCTGTGTCTTTTCACCGATGGGGGTGTGCACGAACCCGGGCTCGATCAGGGTGACGTTGATGCCGAGCGGCCGGAGCTCGTGCCAGAGGGCCTCTGAGTAGCCCTCGAGCGCGAACTTGCTGGCGGTGTAGAATGCGCCGAACGGAATCGCTGTGATGCCGGCGAGCGAGCCGACGTTGATGATCTTTCCCGCGCCGGCCTTGCGCATCGCAGGAAGGACCGCATTCACCATGCGGACCACGCCGAAGAAATTGGTCTCGAGTTGCCCTTTCGCCTCCTCGATGCTCGTTTCCTCGGCTGACCCCATCAGGGTATAGCCGGCATTGTTGACGAGCACGTCGATCTTTCCGACACGATCCAGACACGCCCGTACAGAATCATCGGAACGCACATCGAGGGGGACGAGCGTGCCGGTAGGTTTTCGAGACGTGCCGTAAACGGTGAAGCCTCGTTCGGTGAGCAGCTGCGCGATCACCTGACCGATGCCTGACGAGGCACCCGTGACCAAAACGGTCTGTGACATAGATTCTCCGGAGGGAGGATGATGATGCTATTGCTGCTGCTGCTACTACAATTCCCGCGCAGCCAACATGGTTCCGTGACTCAGCATATCCAAGGCACCGAAGTCACGATCTCCTACAACCGCCCCGTGGCGCGCGGGCGCGAGCTGTTCGGCACGCTCGTTCATTGGGACCGCGTCTGGCATCCAGGAGCGGACTCCGTCTCGACAATCTCGTTCAGTAACGACGTCACGATCGACGGCCACAGGCTTGCCGCGGGGCGCTACTCGCTGTGGACCATTCCAGAAGCGCCGCCCAAGCCGTGGACCGTGATCTTCAATCGCGGTTTGGGTGGATGGCACACGAACTATCCCGGCGAGTCGCAGGATGCGCTGCGGGTGAGTGTGAGTACGGAAACCGGTGCACATATGGAGACTCTCACCTACTACTTCCCCGTAGTGGACGCGGACTCGGCGGTGCTGCGGTTGCAGTGGGGAACGACCGTCGTCCCGATGAAGATCAAAGCCACCCAGTGAAGATCGGCAAGACCCTCTACGCCAAGAACCGCAAGGAATGGCGCTCGTGGCTCGCCAAGAACCACAAGTCCGCCCCCGAGATCTGGCTGATCTACTATAAGAAGGACAGCGGCAAGCCCCGCATTCCCTACAACGACGCCGTCGACGAGGCGCTGTGCTTCGGCTGGATCGACAGCCTGCTCAAGCCGATCGACGCGCACAAGTACGCGCAACGCTACTCGCCGCGAAAGAAGACCAGCAGGCTGTCCGACATGAATCGCGAGCGCGTGCGGCGGTTGGTCAAGTCGGGCCGCATGACCAAGGCGGGACTGGCCGCGATCGAGCACACCGATAAGAAAGCGCCCAAGCTTCCGGCCGATATCCTGGAACGATTGAAAGAGGATGCGACGGTGTGGCGGAACTTTCAGAAGTTTCCGGCCTCCTACAAGCGTATTCGGATCGGCTGGATTAACGCCGCGCGCAAGCGGCGCGAAGCCTTTGAGCAGCGACTGCGCTACTTCGTGAAGATGACCGCCGAAAACAAACGCTTCGGGATGGTACAATGACTCCGCTCCTACTCGCCCTGGCCCTGGTCACCCAGTCCACCGACATCGAGCGGGAAGCCGCAGCCGGCATCTTGCGGCAGATCGATTCGCTCGAAGCGCGGCTCAAGCCGACCGAGAACGCGCAGCGCCTGGCCGCCCGGACCGATGCAGGACGCGATCGGGTGCTCGCGCGCGTGGCGACAGTCTGGAATAGCGAGCTCCAGAGCGTTGCTGACTGGATCGGCCATCACCCCGAGGTCGGCTGGCATGAGTTCCAGGCGGTCGATACGCTCACCGCACTGCTGCGCAGCTACGGCTTCCAGATCGACACCGGCGTCGCCGGAATGCCGACGGCGTTCGTCGCGCGCTGGAGGTCCCCCGCCGGCGCGAGCGGTCCGACCCTAGGGCTCATCGCCGAGTACGACGCGCTGCGCGGGACGCAGGGCGACTTCCATGGCGACCAGCACAACGCGCAGAGTCCCGTCGCGTTCGCCGCGGCGCGCGCGCTCATGGAGCACATGACGCAGGCACGCGTCCCCGGCCGCATCATCATTTACGGCACTCCCGCTGAAGAGGTCGATCCGCCGGCCAAAGGGATCATGTGGAGGGCGGGCGTGTTCAAGGGCGCCGACATCCTGGTGCGCAGCCATTCATCGGTGGAGACGCGGCGCGACCGGCCCGGGTTCGGCGTGTGCTGTCTCAACATCGACGCGGTGAAGTACACCTTCACCGGGCGTCCCGCGCATCAACTCTCGGCCTGGAACGGCCGCAATGCGCTCGAAGCCGCCGTGCAGTTCTATTCTGCGGTCGACCACCTGCGCTCCACGTGGCGCTCCGAGCACCGCGTGCAAGGCGTGATCCCGGAGGGCGGCATCGCGCCCAACGTCGTGCCCGATCACACCGTCGTCGACTACTTCATTCGCTTTCCGGACGAAGTCTATCTCGAGCACATCGCGCGCATGATGGACGACGCCGCGAAGGGGGCCGCGCAGATGACGGAGACCGAGGTCGCGATCACGCGCTATGGCGAGTATCGCGACGGCATCACCGTGTCGGCGCTCGAGGAGCTGTTCTTCGCGTATGCCAAGAAACTCGGCGCGCCAGGGATGCAGGAGGAGAAGGGACGGCCCGCGGGTTACGAGGAAACCGGTTGGGTGAGTCGCGACATTCCGGGCGTCGGGATCTCGGTGCGCAGCTCGTCGTTCGCGAATCACACCTACGGCATGCGCGACGACAACTTCGCCGACATCGGCCACAAGGGGTTCCTGCTCGACGCGCAGCTCGAGGCTGCGGTGCTGTTCGACTTCCTCACACGGCCCGAGCTGCGCGCGGCCGTGAAAGAGGAACACGGCACGCTGGCTGGGCTGCAGGGGCAGTATTTGGCGGCGCTGCGGCGCGTCTATGCGCCGGAAATCGGCGCGGATACGGCCCTATCCAAGGAGAGCCGGGCGGAGCTTCGGATCCCGCAGGTCAAGCGTCCGTAGACGCATCTCTTCCAGGAAGCTGCTGCCACCGGTCTCGCGTCCGAAACGGCGCTGGACGCGGGTGAGCACCAGCCGTTCTCGCGCGCGGGTCATGCCGACGTAGAGCAGCCGCCGCGCCTCTTCGACTTCATCCTTCGTTGGCTGGTAACCGAGAATCTCGTAATCCTCGACTCCCAGCATATACACGCGTGAAAACTCCAGTCCCTTGGTCGAGTGCAGTGTGAGCAGGTTGACGCGATCGGGCGCGAGCTCCACGCCTTCGGACGTCGAGAGCGCCACCCGCTCGAGCAGCAGGTCGATGCATTCCTCCAGCGTTCCCTCACCGATCAGCGCATTGAGTCGCGCGACCGCGGTGGCGTAGCGCTGCGACGGGTCGCGTTGCGCGCGCAGCTTCGTCATGAGCCCTCGGCCGCCGAGTCGCGCGATGACGTCGTCTAACGTGGGAGTGCCGTCGGTTCTCGATGCGGCGTAGAACTCCAGCGCATCACTGTACCGTCCGAGCGTCCGGTAGCGCCCGATGTTGAAGAGCAAATCCCGCTCCGGGCTCTCACCTCCCGGCTCCAAGGCCAGCGCCAATCCCAGATAGTCCAGCACGTTGCTGAGGACGGCTTTGCGGGCCCGGGCCGCGCGGAGCTTCTGGAGCTCCCGATACACGTGTGCCAGCGTGATCGCGTCGTCGAGCGCATGATGCGCCCGACCGCAGTCGATCCCGAAGCGGTGGGCGAGGTCCTCCTGCTTGCCACTGTCCTGCGACAGCGATCGCACCAGCGGGAACGTGTCGTAGAACGCAAGCGTGTCGACACCATCGCGGCCGGCCGCGAGGCGCCTGAGCACCGGCACGTCGAACTTCATGCCGTTGTGGGCAATCAGGAGGTCTTGACCAACAAAGGCGTGGAACTGCGTGAATACTTCGTGAAACGGCGGTGCGTTTGCCACATCCGCATCGGTGTAGCCATGCACTGCGGTCGCCTTGGGCGAGATCGGGCGGAAGGGGTTCACCATTGAGTGGAAGCGGTCCACAATTTCGCCGTTCACCACGCGTGCCGCGCCGATCTCCACCACACCGCACGTCTCGACGTCGTTGTCCGTCGTCTCGAAATCGAATGTGACGTATCTATCCAGACTGATGTCGAGCTTCTCGGCGTCTAAAAGCTGCAGCGCCTTGAAGACTGTCAGCGCGTCGGCGTCGATGATTGTGCCTGATGGACTCGAGGGCAATTTCCGGAAACCTGCTGCTGCCAACATCCCGCGCAGTGCGATCTCAACGCCACCCTTCGGCGCGAATGAGATTTCCTTGGCACTCCCCAGCTTTGCCGCAAGCTCTACAGCTTCGGGTATCGCGGCGGGATCTGTCAGCTCGTCGTGCCGCTCCTCGAGCTTGTTGCGATAGGGCCCGACCGTTTGCGAGAGAATCTCCTCGATCACCGCCGGCAGCGTGCCATGCGAGCGCGGTAGCGTGCGCAGATTCTCGAGTTGGTAAATCAGCCGCCACAGCTTCCGCGTGTCGGGGTCCTTGGACGGCCGCCGCTGCGCGAGCGCGCGCGCCGACACAAGAAAGTCACTGTTCTCGCTGAGCGCGGCCTC